>JBFGKX010000233.1:0-3569 GCA_041576455.1 Paenisporosarcina sp.
AATGACCGCTTTCCGTGGGCTCGCGCCGAACTCACTCGAGCTTTACTCGAGTGGATTTCGACGTCTTCGCTGTCCCACAGGAGTCGGTCATTTCATTCCTATTTTTATAAGGTGACAAAAGATGTTCTGTAGAAAAATTAAGCATGAATAGGATTGCTTGAAGGTGCCAATGACTAAGCAGCTTTTGCGTATAAGTACATCGTCCATAAAATAGAAGCGACTATTGATTTTTCAATTTTTTTTAAAAGAAAGTGAATGTAACTATAAACGAGTTTGAAGACTTACATAATCAATTTTCATTTCGGTTGTCACGAGGTACCGCAGGAGCTCATGTCTTCGCTACTTCTGCTCTTTTCAACAGATTTCACTTTTATAATGGTATCTCTTCATATAATTATAATAAGTAGATGGTCGGTTATTTCTGAAGACTCCTGCGGAAATACGAGACAGGCTAGACCCCGCAGGTTCGGCTGTCATCGACAGCTGAGTCGAGGAGACTAGCGTTTCGTCCGCGGAAAGCGAAAGAAATAGCCGACCATCATTTTTTATATAGAGTGAAAAAGATAAGAATTCAAATTTGATTATTTTATATTGATTAATATTTTATTGGATACAAAGTGAAACGGTTTAACTAAACCGTTTTTTTACGTTCATTTATTTGAACAAGGTGAAAGTTTAACTTAATTCCTTTTTGTTACCGAAACTTATATTACAAATCTCTAATACATAATCACCAAACTTACTTTAAATATTTGTGATTCAAGGGTTTGTACAATCTTGAATGAGTACCCGCCAGATTTGCCTGTCATTCGTCATCTTGAAGTAAAGCGAAGCCCAAAAGAATGCAATGCTTTAATCAATGGTCTATTACCCTCCAACAATCTTGTTAGGCAGCCACAAAATGAGTTGTGGGAATAGTGCACATATGATTAACGTAACGACTTGTAAACAGACAAAAGGCCAAACCCCTCTCATAATGTCTCTCGTTTCAATTTCTGGAGGAGCAACTCCTTTTAAATAAAAGATCGAATAAGCAAATGGGGGTGTTAAGAATGATGTCTGATACATGATACAAACCATTGTTGCAAACCAAATTGGTTCAAAACCTAGCGTTGCGGCAATAGGTGTGAAAATCGGAATAATGATTAAGATTGAAGCTATCCAGTCCATTAATAGCCCAAGCACAAATACAATTAACATCATGACTATAAAGATTCCCCATTTATTTAAAGGAATAGCTTCTATGGCCTGTTCAACAATCGCCCCTCCACCAAGCCTCATAAATACACTAACAAAGAACCCTGCAAAGATAATGATCATGTATACCATCGCGGAAGCTTGAACTGTATTATATAAACTTTTCTTAAGAACAGTAAATGTAAGTTCCCGATAAGCAGCCGCTACCAATAATGCAGCAAAACACCCTACGGCTGCAGCTTCAGTCGGTGGAGCTATCCCAAACCAAATAGAACCTAGTACAGCAAGTACGATAAAGAGAATTGGGAGGATATGAAGGAGACCAATCATTTTGTCTTTCTTTGAATATTGAGCAAGCTCTGCCTTGGGAACAGCGGGTGCAAAATTTGGATTCATATATGCTCGGATGAGTATATAAAAGATGTACAATGTACCGAGAAGTAACCCAGGAATAAGAGCTGCATAAAAAAGTTTTCCGACAGAAATTCCTGCAGCTGGTCCGTACAAGATTAACATGATACTAGGTGGGATAAGTACGCCAAGTGTTCCCCCTGCACAAATAACACCAGTAGCCATTTCTTTATTATAATTCCTCTTCAACATTTCAGGCAGAAATAATACGCCCATTGTTACAACTGTAGCACCAACAACCCCAGTGCTTGCGCCAAAAAGGATTGAAATAAGTAAGGCTGATACCGCCAATCCTCCTCGTACACGACCTAAGTTAATGTTAAGCGCATGAAACAATCTCTTGGCAATGCCCGTATTCTCCAAAATGCTCCCCATAAAGATAAATAGTGGTATGGCTAGCAACGTGTAATTCTTTAACACATTAAAGGAACTAATGGTGATTAAGTTAACAACCGCATCGCCCCAAAATAAGAAACCAAACAGGAGGCCAAGTGCTCCTAATACCACAAACAAATAGTATCCAGAAAATATGCCGATCATCAAACCTACGATCATTAAAATAAATACGGTGAGAGAACTAATTACCATGTTGCCCCTCCCTGTTTAGTAGAATTAAGATGCTTTTTGAAATTTCTCCTATTCCTTGAATGAGTAAGAGTAAAAATGTCAGAGGAATCGCCATTTTCAAAGGATAGATGGGAGGGCGCCAATTGCCAGACATAATATGTTCCTTGCGCACCCATGATACGTAGGCTGATTCAAGAGAATTGTTAAATGCAAAATACATCAGTGGAACAAAAATCAATACTCCTAAAACAATGTCCATAATTGCTCTATTAGATATTGAAAGTTTAGTATAGAAAATATCGACACGGACATGTTTGCCATTTTTTAACGCCATCGATGCCCCGATCGCAATGGCTGTCCCCCCAAGCATGTAGCTCATATCGTAAACCCAAGCAACATTTATATTAAAAAAATACCTTAATACAGTTTCATAAACTAAAAATAAAACTAAGATGCCAATTAACCAACTAAGCAATCTGCCAGACCATTCACTAATAAAATCACATATTCGAACAGTATTACCTAATATCTTTTTCATATCTTTCTCCCTTCTCTATGGCATTAAAGTAAAACGAGTATGCAAAAAAATTGCATACTGGTTTTTGTGTCGTTAATATTTAGGCGTCATGAAGTCGTGCCAGTAATTATATTTCTCTAAAAACTTATTTTGGGAATCCAAAACTTTTTTGAAGAATTTATCGTCTTTCGCTAAATCAGCATAGTATTCATCCGTTACTTGTTTCATTTTCACTTGTGAATTTGGATCAAACTCAATAATTGTCAATTTTCCTTGTTGTTCTAAATCTTTATATTTCTGCATCGTTTCCATATCCGCGTATGCAGCATGTGACCAAGCTTTGCCCCACATATTTTCAGTAGTCATTTTCACGATTTCTTTCAAATCATCAGGAAGTTCATTCCATTTATCTTTATTCACCATAAACGAAAACGTTGAGGTTGGTTGATGCACGCCTGGAACAACTAAATATGGAGCTACTTCATGGAATCCAAGACTCCAATTGTCTGTAGGTGTCGCAAATTCAGCAGCATCCACCATACCACGCTCTAAGGCCTGGTACACTTCGCCGCCAGGTACACCCATCACACTTGCTCCTAATCTAGACTGGATCTCTCCCCAAAAACCTGATCCCCTAACGCGAAGCCCTTTTAAATCATCAAGATTATGAATCGGAACAGTAGAATGATAGAATACTTCAGGCGTATAGGCCCCTGCTGGTAATAATTCAACGTTATAGTCTGCAAATACTTCTTTCCATAAGTCTTTCCCTTCGTCTTGCAATACCCAGGTCATATATTGTTGTTCATTCATTCCTAAAGGCATGGAGGCAAAGAAGCCAGCTGCCTGGTTTTGTCCAATCCAGTAGCCTTCCCAA
>JBFGKX010000234.1:0-3493 GCA_041576455.1 Paenisporosarcina sp.
ATCTTATGTTATACAGAATTTCCTATCAAAATAAAAACTAGAAATTATGGTCAATGATTGGAATGATGATCGAGCTTGATAATACGTCTAATTCCTTTAAATCATTCCAAAAAAATTATTCCTGTTTCTTACTTATGGAAAAAGAACGAATTGTTTCTTCCACTCCTTCTTGAAGTGAATATATTGGTTGCCAATTAAGTTCTCTTTTAGCTTTTTCATTACTTAACACACTGTTTTCTATTTCCCCAATTCGAATTGGCTGTTTTCTGGGGGTACTCGTCATATTGGCTTGAGTTGAGATCAAGGCGAAAAGCTCATCAATCGACGTTTTAGAATTTGTACTAATATTAAATATTCCTGTAGTACAATTCTCAATGGCTAACAGACATGCTTTTGCTACATCTTTAACATATACAAAATCACGTGTTTGCTGACCACCATATATGGTGACTTCTTTTTGATTAAGTATTTGGTTAATAAACATGGCGACGACTCCAGCTTCACCCAGCGTATTTTGACGTGGTCCATATACGTTTGAAAAACGAAAGATGCAACATGGTAAATTAAATAGATTTTCATATAACTGTGCATAGTGCTCTCCAGACCATTTTGAAAGAGCGTAAAATGAAAGAGGGTTGAGTGGGAATTTTTCATCTAGAGGAAGCGTATCGGGATTACCATATACGGCAGCTGAAGAAGCGAATACTATTTTTTTAACATTGTAAAGTTTGGCATATTCAAACAATCTTAATGATCCAATGATGTTTATTATCGAATCGTTTAAGGGGTTTTCGATTGACTTCATCACTGAAGCTTGTGCAGCTAAGTGAATGATTGCATCTGGTCTTTCTTGATTAATTACTTTTTTAACATCTTCATCATTAATATCAAGGGAATACACCTTACAATTTGTCGGGATATTCTCACTTTTACCTGAACTGAAATTGTCTACGACTACTACCTTATGATGCTGTGCAATGCATGCTTCTACAACATGTGATCCAATAAATCCAGCACCACCGGTAATTAAAACTTTCAGAAAGTCATCTCCCTTTTCATTTTTTTTCAATTATATTTTTATATGTTTCAATTGTGTCATGAAGCATTTTTTCAAATGTGAAATTTTCATTGAATATTAACCGACTTCTCAAACCCATTGTCTTCCTTAAAGATGTATTGGTAAGTAATTGAGTCAGGCGATCTAGAAGAATTGGATGATTCCTCTTTGGAATTAAAAATCCGTTATACGTATCCGTCACTGCTTCTTTAACCCCCCCGACATCAGAAGCTACAATTGGTAATCCAGCTTGCATTGCTTCCAAAATACTTAAAGGAAACCCTTCGTAATCAGAAAGTAGCACAACGATATCCGAATGACTTAATAGCATTTCGATTGAATCCAATGCCCCGTGAAAAAAGATACGGTCTTGTAAGTGGTGTGTTCTCACATAATGTTGTGCTTCTTCTAATTGTTTACCGTCGCCTACAAATGATAAATGCCATGGCAAGTTCCCCATTTTTTCGCATGTTTGAATTAAGTCTTGTTGTCTTTTTGGAACATCAAATCGAGCGACCATTACTATGTCAATTCTTGATTTATCTTTCGAATGTAGCATCTTCTTTCCTTTAAAAGGGATAACTCCGTTGCGTATCGTTTTTATTTTTATTGCAGGTACAACTTTAGAAGAAATAGCTAGCTGTCGATCATATTCAGAAACTGCAATGATTTGTTTTGTAATAAGTCCAATGGATTTTTCAATCGCCGCATAAAGTTTTCTTTTTTTATAAGAAACGCCTTCGGTAAATGCCCAGCCATGTGCAGTGAATACAGTTGGAATGCGTAGTGACCAAGCGGCCAACCTTCCGATAATTCCTCCCTTTGACGAATGTGTAGCGACAAGATCAGGTTTTTCTAACTTTAAAATTTGGCGAACTTCAAAAAAAGCTCTTACATCATTAAACAGATGTAATTCTCTTTTCAAAGAAAGGCATTTAAAGTATTTAACGTTCACTAATTCATGTATACACATGTTCGGACCACTAATAATACTGACATCATAACCGTGCATTACCAAATGATTCGATAAATCACGCACATGAATTTGAGCACCACCCATTGTGTCCATTCGCGTAATTACTTGAACAATCTTCACGGGTCTTCTCCTTTTATTAAAGGTGTGTACCCAAACCACGCAAGTGCTAAAAGAAGCCACAAGTGTCTCCAGTGTAGCGTATCAATAAAAAAGCTGTTAAATAAAAGCCCAACAAGACAAGCACAAATCACTAAGAAATAGGCTGAAGAATCATCACTTGAATGACCATACGATTGATATGCTTTATGAATACTAATGAAGAGGAAGAAAATGAATAGTAGAACACTTAATATTCCATTCTCTGTTAAGATGCGTGCATATAAACTATGAGGAGCCATTTGAAAGGTAAATTCAGATTGTCCCGGACCAATTCCAAATGGATGGTGTAAACCAGTGACTAAAGCTTTCTTTTGTGTGTCAAATCGAGACTCATCATACCCTTGCATATTAAGTCTTTGGTCCAATAAATCTCGAACAAATGGACTCTGTCCAAGAAAAATAATGAGAGGGATACAGACTATACTTAAACCGATAAGCATCTTTAATTTACTTTTAATCACCTGTCTTTTTGTCAAAACAAAATAAATAGCTAGTGATAGAACCCAATTCCCCCAAGCCGCTCGAGAAAAACTGATAAATATAGCCATGACTAATATGAAGAACGTTAATGCCATTATGATTTTTTTAATAGTTGATAGTTGTTTCTTTTCTAATAAGCTGAGTACATATAAAGAAGGCATAATCAAAAATGGTCCAAATACATTAGGGTCTTTAAAAAAGGCCTTTGCTCTTCCATACATTAACAACGATTCGCTATTTGGAAGGAGATGAAAATAAGCGAGTATACCTATCAAAGCTGATATTAAAGCTGATATTAAATAACCATTCATGATGATTTGCATGAGAGGCATTTTAAATTTTTGACCGATTCCTACCAATACAATCCATGACACCATTAAATAAAGGGTGATGGCTAAATAGAAGAGAGACGCATAAAGCTCTTTTGTAAATAACACAGAGACAAATTGCAAAATCATCAGCGTTAATATAACAATAAGCGAGAAAAAAACACTTTGAGGAAAATGAAATAATTGCAATACTAACCCGCCACCTATTAGGAGTAACATGAAGCAGTCATATGGTGAAGGCTCAACCAATAGGAAAGAGCTGCTAAGCATCATATAAATAAATAGAACAGAAATCCAATTAGGGACCCGCTCAGCCATGTTCATCCTCCTCAAGATTTTGGTATTTCATTGTACTCCAAGCGAATATTCCTAAAATCAGATAACTGAATGCACTCATCACACAAATACATAAGATCTAGGCAGTCGAACTCTCTAAATCATGAGCGGCAATCCAAAATGAAAAGCAAATAAGTAAATACAGAATGAGTACAC
>JBFGKX010000235.1:0-3486 GCA_041576455.1 Paenisporosarcina sp.
CCTTCTTCATTAAAAGCATGCACTTCTGTAAAGCCATCGTCCATTTGTTCAAACGACAAAATTAAATTTTTCATGAAAGGCGATACTCGGGAAGTCATAATGGCAAGTTTCCTTTCTGTATCTCTTCTTGAAGAGCGCGCAGCCGGCGATATTTCGCTTGAATTTCGCGCACATAATCATTCCAATAATCGATTTTATTACTTTTCTTCGCAGCGGATTTCATTTTTTTCCATATACGTACGGCTTGCTTATAACTATGACGATTGCGTTCACGCACTTCATTTAAGGCAAGCACGTGGTAAAGTGGCAACACGGTTTCAGGCGCTTCTTGCATAACAGTTTTTAAACCACAAGAATCTGCGTAATCAAGTGTGGATGCAAAACGATGATGCAATGCCACCCAATCTGTAAATCGACGTTGGTCAATTAAAAAATCTGAATAGGCACGAACACCAAATGAGCCAAATTGCCAAAATAATTGTTCTCGCTCATCATCCGGCATGTCGATAAATTTGTATAACCCATATAATTTCGAAACGAACAATGAGCGATTCCATGCAGATAGATGACTATTTACATAGTCAAAAATATGGGGGCGAATCGCATGTAAAATAATTGTAAGTGAAGTTAAATCATCTTGTTCTTTTGCGAGCTTTGCCAAATGCATCCACTCAGGCATGTTGTTCGCTTGGATCTGTTCAGTAATGCCACGCAAGTCATCTGGTTTTTTCAACAATACACAGAATAAAGCCTGAAATAACTCTTGATTAGGACGACTCTCTTGTTGTAAATAGGCATATTCTTTTTCGCGGTGTCCTTTTTCTGTCAGCATAATGACCCAGAACGAATGAAGCAAATTAAATCGAAGATCAACCATCGTTTCAAGTTCATAAACTATATGGCGCACGTGCATTACAAGCGCTTCGTAAAAAGGATCCGCTGCAAATAAGCGCGGTTTAGTTGAAAGGTTAAGAAGTTGATGTTGAATATCATCAATATCTGCTTGGATTGTGGCACGGAACATATTTTCACTTTGTTCTTCACTAGCTTCAAATAATAGACGTAAAAACATCGTCCGTGTATAAACATCATAAAGAGGCTGCCATTCACGTTCAAATGGCATGAATTTTTTTATTTTCTGTTTAATTTGTAGAATCGAATTGTCGATATAATACCGCTCTTTCCAAGACCAATCTCCCGAAACGGCATTAAATGTGGATTGAACAATTGCATTCCAACTTTCAGGCGTACGTTCGTTGGCCAAAATCGAAAGCTGCTCAGATTTTTTCAAACGCCATTCTTGAAGCCATTCAGATAATGAAAACTTTTGCATATATAAACTAAAAATGACCGCTAAGCTATGTCGGCATAATCGATTTTCTGGACAAGAACACGCCACTTTTTGATCGACTAAATGAACAGTAACAATCGCAGGACTTACATCTTGAACTTTTGCTTCTAATGAATGTTGAAATGGATCATATGAAAGAGCTCGAACAGCACCATTACGCACAAAAAAAGAAGCACGTCGAACTAAATCTTCATCGTCTTGATGACTGGGGTGCAAATCGTCCCCAATCGAATTTATCCATTGTTCAACCTGGGATTGGTAGCGCACAGCAATATTAAATAAGGAATGAGTCAACAGCAACATCTCCAAAAAAAAACTTTCCTTTCATTATACGTCTTTTCAACGAAAACCGTAAGCGAAAGGAAAGAATCATTATTTTTTGTGCAAATATGATTTTAAAAAATAATAAAAACGTCATTTATAGACGGTATGAAACTCTTTGTATTAAAAGGATACGATTGGTACCCCAGGTCAACATATAGTGACTCATCCGAGCTAGAGGTTCTTCCAATAGCTATTACATCTTACGAGAACTTGAAACAGTTTCATTCTTCTCGACGTAACAGGAAAGGTGAATACTCTCAGGCTTAGTTACTGCTCGACATAAATACCATACTCTGTAATTAATGCATGTTATTTTGTTAAAATAACGCTTTTAATAAAACTGAATATTTTGTATAATTTTAATAGAATTTGTCATCTTATGGAATAAACTTCTCATTTTCCCAAATTAATCTACAGAAAGGTTGATCTATATGCCCATCCTATGAAATTGATTTGCCTGGGTTACACAAAAGTGCCAAAGTAAAACATAACCGACAAGAAATTCTTCTTTATTTTACACCTAATGGAAATCGTCAGTCAGCAATAATCCGGTCGAATCACAAGGGAATTGCATACATTAAACAAATGACCTTTGATTGCTTCCAAATTGAAGACATTGAAATTGATTTTAGAAAAAATAAATGTACCTTTGTTTGTCATGAACCACCTTCGTCTCAAATCTCTACTAGTATTCAGTACATATTGCTTGGATTTTTCATTCAATATCACGAAAACTCCATAGCATATTTTACAATTCGAAAGCCTAAAAAATAAAACTATTAAACTGCCCATAAAGTGGCAGTTTTTTACCTTTTATCATGCACGAAAAGTGCATGAATATGATACACTAGTAGTAATCAGAATATTTCGATAAAGAATAGGGGGGATTACAATGTTACACGTGCAATTAATGAAACCATTTTATTCAAAGTTAGAAGGCGTCAAGATGAAGTTGGTATTTGCGTATCAGTACTTTTCCGTTCGTAAAGATGATGAACTCTTTCATTTTATACCAGTAGAAGGAAAAGAAATCATAATTAACATGAATACGTACCAAGTTGAAAATTTATCAGAAGTCTTCGTCTTTCAAAAAGGGAATCGCTTTATCCGGTTGCCACTCTATCAATTGCTACTAGTTTCAGATATACATGAACATTTGCAAACCATACTAAAACATGGCCAAACGGAAGATGGCGAACCAAACAACGAGGTAAAAGAAGAAGCTACCGAATTCATCTCATTACTCGAAGAAGCAAATCGAAGCCGGATGATTGACTATGCACTGGAGACACGTGATGAAAGTCTGTTTAACCGCTTACTACACTAACCTTTGGAGGATTATAATGACCTATAATTCAAAATGAAAACACCTTTCAAAGAGTCACGGAAGGTGTTTTTGTGTGTCGATTTTTTTGGGTGATATAGAGATGATGGGATGTTCAATCGGAAAACTAGCGAGTCACGTCTGACTTTTTGGAGGGTACGTCTGAAAAATGGAGCGCCACGTCTGAAAAAACACGCTTCACGTCTGATACCCCTAATACAGCGTCACTTCTGAAGTCAGCGAAAATGTTCACAGTGTGTACTGTTTTTAACATATATAAAGCACTCAGGATGTTCAATCGAAAAACTATCGAGTCACGTCTGACTTTCTGGAGGGTACGTCGGAAAAATGAAGCTACACGTCGGAAAAAACACGCTTCACGTCTGAAACCCCTAATACAGCGTCACTTCTGAAGTTCGCGAGAAATGTTCACAGCATGTCCTGTTTTTAACAGATATAAAGTGCTCAAGATGTTCAATCGGAAAAC
>JBFGKX010000236.1:0-3484 GCA_041576455.1 Paenisporosarcina sp.
AACTTGAGAATTGGAGAATCCATTCTTTTAGGCAGAGAAACGCTTTATCGTGAGGCAATACCGAGTTTATTCACTGATGCATTTACTTTTATAGCTGAAGTAATTGAATCGAAAATGAAACCATCAGTTCCTTATGGAGAAATTGCTCAAAATGTTTTAGGTATTTCTCCTGAGTTTGAAGAACGTGGAGAAATCAGAAGGATTATTCTTGGTGTTGGATTTCAAGATGTGTTGATTTCGGGCCTTACACCGATATTAAATATTGAAATTCTCGGATCCAGTAGTGATCATACGGTCATGGATGCGAAGCAGGAAGCTTTGCAAGTAGGGGATGAAGTAAGCTTCTCCGTGAATTATGGTGCATTGTTAACACTTATGACTTCTGAAAATATAGGTAAAAAATATATAAACATGTTGACTCCACATGTTGTGGATAAATAAAAAAAGCACTCGGTTCAAAATCCGAGTGCTTTTTTCCATTTTAGGGTTAAACTTAAACTTTTAATGATCGTCTGCGAATCTCTGATTCTAGTAGACTGATGAAATCTGAGCTTAATTTTAATTCTTTTGCTTTGTAGTAAGACTCTACTAGTAATTCTGATGAAAGATTACTCATTTCTGAAAGGCACCTCCGTTTAATAGTTTTATTTATAGTTTGTATTTTTAATTGATATTTTGGATGTACATTTAATCTATCAAAATAATTTCCAAAGAACAACCGTTCTGTTATCCACAGTTTGAAGTGGATAACTTGTGTTTAAGTTGTGAATAATTTCTCAAACTGTATATTTAGCAACACTAAGTTTGTGCATAAAGTTATCCACAACATTATAAAACGCGAAATTTGTCGAAACATTTTTTTGGAAATTGGAAAAATAATTGGTAATATTAATAAATATTCAGAACATTTAATAGTTATTATCTAAAAATACAGACTTTTCTATTAACTTACTTATTTTTATTCATACAAAAAGTGATTGTTCTTTCTAACCTACGTTCTGATAGATGTTATGTATTGTCGAATATAGGGATAAATATTGATGTTATTAGACCAAGGTATTGGAGGATTTTTATGATATTTCAACAAAAGGATTTGGTTTTAAGAGAATTAATGAAAGAAGATGCCTCTTTATTAGCCAAATGGCTTTCAAATCCAGCTGTGTTAGAGTTTTATGAAGGAAGGGACAATCCTTTCAATTTGGCAAAAGTATGTCAAAAATTTTTCAATCAAAATGACGGTGAAACAAGATGTATAATCCAATATGAAGGGAAAGAAATCGGCTATCTTCAATTTTATGAACTAGATCAGGAAGCGTTTTGTGAATACGGAATTAAAGATTCGAATGAACGCGTTTTCGGAATGGATCAATTCATTGGAGAAGTGGATTGTTGGAATCGAGGTATAGGAACGGAAGTGGTTTCCGCTACGGTTCAATATTTGTTGGAACAAAAACAAGTAGACAAAATTGTTATGGATCCTCAAGTATTTAACGAACGCGCAATTGCTTGCTATGAAAAGTGTGGGTTTATAAAAGTAAAAGTTTTACCACAAAAAGAACTTCATGAAGGCGAGCTTCGAGATTGCTGGTTAATAGAATATACGAAGTAAGTTAATTGATAAACGGCAAAAGCATAAACGCTTTTGCCGTTTTGTTATTTTTTTAGGCTATGTTAAAGTTAATGGTTGATTTTTCATAGAAAAATGAGCTTGGATACTTCTCCAAGCTCATTTCTTCCTGTTTATTTTTTACTAAAGCACTCGTTAGTGGAATAAGACAGATATTAAATGGATCATTTTTCTAATAAACCACTTTATTGACTTAACGAATAATCTTTAATTTGAATTAGTTTTTAGCATCATAAATTAATATTGTTATATCAATTTATTCTTCTATTAATTCAATTTTAACTGCTAGTCCTTGCATTGGATCTGAATATTGCATATCTTGATAATGTGTAACTTTCACTTTTTGACCTACTTTTAATTTCGAGACGACCTTTTCATCAATATCTGTCAAATCGAAAACAATTCCATTCGCTTTATCATTTGGTTTTGAAGCAACCCAAGTAGAATCAGAAGTTTTGCTTTGTATATATCCTATGGTTTCAGTTAATTTCTCTTCAATATTATTTGTATTCGTTGTTGTCTCTTTATTTTCTTTTTGTTTTTCAATATTAGATGTCTGATTCAAGTTTTCTTGGGTACACCCTAACAGAAATAAAATTAAAAACATAAAGAATAAACCGAGTACTTTTTTTTCCATAAACAATTTCCTCCTTTTAAAAATATAAAGTTTTTCCCTTGATAACTATAAAGACTAGGCAAACTAAAATGAGTTCTATTTTTCCAAAATTCTACTTAAACTATCCTGCTGCGTTAGTAAAAAACTCATTATGTCTATAATTCTATTAAGTTGGCAATAATCCCTTTAATATTACCTTTTTAGGGGGAGTGGAATTGTTACTATCAAAAGCATGGTCTTCGTTTGAAGCTGATAAGAGAATAGAGGGTTTTTCGTCACAAACATTGAAGGCATACCAGTTACAGTCTTTGCTACTAATCAGTTATTTTAAGGATGTAGAGATGGCATCGCTGGATACAAATCAATTGAAGGAATATCTTTCGATATCAGGCAAACATTTAAAACCAGCCAGTCTTGCACATCGTATCCGTTTTATGAAATCGTTTTTTCGTTGGTCTCATGAAGAAGGTTATCTGAGTAAGAATCCAACGGCCAAGATTAAAGAGCCCAAAGTAGGTAAACGGATACCCAAGTATTTAACTGAATGGGAGATTGAACACCTTCGTGAATCCTGTCATTCTCCAATGGAAAAAGCTATCTTTGAATTCATGTTTTCTACCGGTTGTCGAATTGGAGAAATAGTTGCGTTAGAAAAGAACCAGATTAATTGGTCCAATCAATCCGCGATCGTTAGGGGAAAGGTGATAAAGAAAGAGAAGTTTATTTTAATACACGTTGCGATATATGGCTAAAACGCTATATTGAAAGCCGTAATGACAATAATCCTGCCATCTTTGTGACCGCAAGGCAGCCACATAAAATGAGTGTTGCCCAAATGCGATACATCATCAAGCGAATCTCAAATCGTGCTGAAATCAATAAAGAGATTCATCCACACCAACTTAGACACAGTTATGCAACTCATTTGTTGAATAATGGAGCTTCTATTGAAGTCATACAAAGTCTTATGGGACATGAGAAAAGTGAAACCACAAGGATATATGCTCAATTAAGTGGAAGGTTAAGGAAAGAGTATTATCAGAAGTACTTTTAACCGTAGAAGGAGCAACGTCTTAAGGACGATGCTCCTTTTTACTAATGCACCCGCTAGTGAAAAACCTAATTTTTAACTTTAGTTAATATAATAAACAATAAACCAATTATCACACTACTATTTATTTGGTTTGCAATGCTTGGGGCGTGTTCAAAAAAATAAATCATTACTAAGGTATATGCAATTA
>JBFGKX010000237.1:0-3477 GCA_041576455.1 Paenisporosarcina sp.
AAAAATGGAGTATTATCAGATCAGGTAAAATCAGCTGAAGAGATGCTTTCTGCAATTGGAATTGATCCTGGGAAAGTTGATGGGCTTTTCGATGATCAAACTGAAGCAGCCGTTAAACAAGTTCAAACTGAAGCAAAACTTGAAGTAACTGGGGTCCTTACAGCAGAAACAACCTATGCGTTAATGGATCGATTACGTTTGAAAATAGATAAAGAAGATCCGCAATTATTAAAAGCTAAAGATTTATTATTAAAAGAACTCTCAAAATAAAAAAAGCTGGCCTGCAAGTTGAGGCTAGCTTTTTTTCAAGAAAGGGCGTTTCCGATGAAAGATGTTTATTTATTTAGTGGTTTTCTAGGAAGTGGAAAGACTTCATTGTTAACAGATGTCATTAGACAGTTAAAAGAGAAAGGGTTAAAGCCTGCTGTTCTAATGAATGAACTTGGAAAACTTCCGTTTGATTCACAAGCTGTAGAAGAAGACATTCCATTAAAAGAGATGTTAGAAGGCTGTATTTGTTGTACAGGATCTGAAAAAACAGAAGCACAACTTCAAACTTTGTTAGCAGGAGAAAATTTTGACGTTCTTCTTATTGAAACAACAGGCGCGGCACATCCTGTTGAAGCACTTGATGCGGTGTATTCACCGATTTTTGCGAAACAGTTAAATGTGAAAGGAATTGTTACGGTAGTAGATAGCATGCGTTGGCTTGATCGACATTTGCTTCCTCCACAAGTTCGGTCTCTTTTTTTAGAACAAATTCGCCATGCCCATTTGCTATTAGCCAATAAAATGGATTTATTATCTGAAGCTCAACAAGCTAAAATCACTTTTGAATTACAAAGTTTTAATCCGACTGCCCCTATCCTTCAAACGAATAACGGGAAGTGTCCGTTATCCATGTTAGAGGCGTTACAGGGGTCTATCGGAGAGAAAGAAGTAATTTCTGCGAAAATAGGCAAAGATATAGCTTTATCCACCAGATTAGTTTCGTTTAAACAAGAAGTGGATCGAGAGCAGTTTGAAGAATGGTTACGAACATTACCTGATACCACCTATCGCATGAAAGGTTATGTTCCTATTAAAGGAATTAAAAATCCAATGCTCTTTCAATTTTCATACGGGATGGTTCAGTGGTTACCTGAGTATGTGAAAATGGAACCATCGTTGGTAATTATCGGTGAGCAAATCGCTCACTTAAAAGTTCCGGGGAGCGAGTGACAATTTATGAATGAATTGATACAGGGTTATCAAATGCTATATTCCTCACGACTATCGACTTCAACCATCAAAACAATAGATGAATTGGTAGATATCATTCGAATTGAGCTATTAGATGAATTAACACACCCGCGTGTTCGTAAAAGTCCTGAGGAAAAACTATCAATTGCTATGGAGAGAATTGATAAAAGTAATATGATGGATTCAGTAAAAGAGCCATTAAAACAGCTATATGTTGATGTTTTAAAATGCGTCAATATAAAATAATATGAAATATGTGGGAATATATCTAAAACCAAACAATTTTTTATAGATAAAATAGAGCACTGAAGTACCTTTTTGTTTCGATTGGCAACAATGGAAACGATTAGGTATTTTTTTGTGAGATTTAGAAGATAGAGTAGGAGCCAGAGGAGGGAACAAAACATGAAAAAATGGTTAATGAGTTTAACAATGGGAGCTATGCTCGTCTCATTAGGTCAAGCTACAACTACTGAAGCTACATTTTCATCAAATGCACCTACCTATCAGGAGCCTACTATGTACAAGTGGTCAACACTGACTCAATCTACACTACTTAAATTGGTGACACTTGAAGAGAGACAGGTAATTGAGCAACTATATTCACAACTAATGGGAGTAGAATTTAATACAACAACTGAAAAACCGGTAATTCAAAACACACCGAAACCAGTTGAGCAAAAGCCTTCTGACACTACTAAAACGGAAACGACTAAACCAATAGCAGCAAAACCAGTTGTCGAAACGCCTAAAAAAGTAACCCAACCGGAGCCTAAAAAACCAGTTGCAGAAAAACCGGTCACACCTACGAAACCTGTAGTTGAAAAATCTGCTTCTTCGTCAACTCCTGAAGAGCAACAATCAGGGTCACTTTCAACCATTGAACAACAAGTTTTAACGTTAACGAATCAAGAACGAGCAAAAAGTGGTTTAAAACCTTTAGCATCTGATGCTAAATTAATGAATGCAGCGCGTGAAAAATCGACAGATATGAGAAAAAATAATTATTTCTCACATACAAGTCCAACTTTTGGGTCACCTTTTGATCGAATGAAGGCTCTAGGAATCACTTACAAATCAGCTGCTGAAAATATTGCAATGGGTCAAAAATCAGCAGACGAAGTAGTGAACGCATGGATGAATTCTCCTGGTCATCGCCAAAACATTATGAATGGAAATTTCACTCATATTGGAATTGGCTACGATGCACAAGGACACTACTGGACACAACAGTTTATTCAAAAGTAAAACATAAAACCATCTCGAAAATTCGAGATGGTTTTTGCTGTAGATAAACAATAAAATGAAAGAATATAACTGTATACGATTGAAAAAGTACGTACCTATGAAATTGATGAATCATCTTTTCATTACAGGCTGTTTTGTCTTAGCATTAATTTGAGAGATAAATTCATGAAAGGACCGCTTTCCGTGGCCTCGCGTCCCACACGGTTCGGTCATTTCATTCTTTTATACTTAAAGTGAGTAATGTGACAGCATACGCTCTTAAAAAGGCTTAAATATTTATATATATCCATTTCGTTTGTAATGAGTAAGTGCAGGAACTCATTTGCTGCTGCCTCTACTACATTCAACAGATTTCGCTTCTGTAAAAATATCTTTCATATGAGTTCAAAAGTAAGATGGTTGGCTATTTCTGAAGACTCCTGCGGAAAAACGGAACAAGCTAGACCCCACTGGCTCAGCTGTCATTGACAGTTGAGCCGAGGAGACTAGCGTTTCGTCCGCGGAAAGCGAAAGAAATCACCGACCATTATTTTTCTATAAAGTCCAAAGATAAATATACTAATTTTCATCCTTTAAAATTGATCAATGAACATTTGATGATTCGCTGTTATTTTAGTATTAATTAGAGAGATAGATTCATGAAATGACCGCTTTCCGTGGGCTCGCGCCGAACTCACTCGAACTTTGCTCGAGTGGATTTCGACGTCTTCGCTTTCCCACAGGAGTCGGTCAATTCATTCATTTTTCATTGCTTTATTCGTAAAGAGAGAGAATGTAACTGCACACGATTTTAAAAAATGTAAATAAACGTATGACTTCATATTATTTTAGTAGGTAGATGGTTGGTGATTTCTGAAGACTCCTGCGGAAAAACGGAACAAGCTAGACCCCACTGGCTCAGCTGTCATCGACAGTTGAGCCGAGGAGACTAGCGTTTCGTCCGCGGAAAGCGAAAGAAATCACCGACCATCAACTTTTTCGATAGAG
>JBFGKX010000238.1:0-3470 GCA_041576455.1 Paenisporosarcina sp.
ATTGTGATTTCTTCGCATTTTCTGGTCATAAAATGTGTGGTCCTACTGGGATTGGCGTTTTATATGGCAAGAAAGAGTTGCTCGAGCAAATGGAGCCTGTTGAATTCGGTGGGGAGATGATTGACTTTGTTGGATTGTATGACTCAACGTGGAAAGAACTCCCTTGGAAGTTTGAAGGTGGCACTCCGATTATTGCAGGTGCAGTTGGTTTAGCTGCAGCAATTGATTTCTTAGAAGAAATTGGTCTGGATGAAATTGAAAAACATGAACACGAACTCGCAGCATATGCGATGGAACGTATGACCACGATAAATGGATTAACCATTTATGGACCTAAAGATCCTGAAAAACGAGCAGGGCTTGTGACATTTAATTTAAATGATGTGCATCCACACGATGTGGCGACAGTCCTCGATATGAGTGGAATTGCCGTCCGTGCAGGACATCATTGTGCACAGCCATTAATGAAATGGTTGAACGTATCAGCCACTGCTCGTGCAAGCTTCTATGTATATAACTCGGAAGAAGATATCGACCGATTAGTAGATGGACTTAGCGCTGCAAAGGAGTATTTTAACGATGTCTTTTAATAATTTAGATCAACTATATAGAACAGTGATTATGGATCATTACAAGAAACCTCGTAACAAAGGAACACTTGAAGATGGAAGTGTCACGATTGATATGAACAATCCTACATGTGGGGACCGTATTCATTTAACCTTGCAAGTTAATGATGGAATTGTGGAAAACGCGAAGTTTGACGGTGAAGGGTGTTCGATTTCTATGGCATCTGCATCAATGATGACGCAAGCTGTCAAAGGCAAGCCTGTAGGCGAGGCACTAAAACTTTCTACGATTTTCTCAGATATGATGCTTGGAAAAGAATATGATGACTCAATTGACCTAGGTGATATCGAAGCTCTATCTGGTGTAGCCAAGTTTCCAGCACGCATAAAATGTGCAACACTTGCTTGGAAAGCGATGGAAAAAGGTGTAGAAAACGAATCACATTCGTAATAGAACGGAGGAAAGATGATGGCAAAAAAAATGCCTGAAATCGGCGATTATAAATATGGTTTCCACGATAAAGACGTATCTATTTTCCGTTCAAAACGTGGGTTAACCCGTGAAATCGTAGAAACAATTTCAAACATGAAAGAAGAACCTCAATGGATGTTAGATTACCGTCTAAAATCTTTAGAGCTATTTTATGCAAAACCAATGCCACAATGGGGTGGAGATTTAGCTTCTTTAAATTTTGATGAAATTACGTATTATGTAAAACCATCTGAACAAACTCAAACTTCATGGGATGAAGTACCTGAGGAAATTAAACGTACGTTTGATAAACTCGGAATTCCAGAAGCAGAACAAAAGTATTTAGCAGGTGTTTCTGCACAATATGAATCTGAAGTTGTTTACCACAATATGAAGCAAGAGCTGGAAGATATGGGGATCGTCTTCAAAGATACCGGTTCAGCGCTTCGTGAAAATGAAGAACTTTTCAAAAAATATTGGGGAACAGTTATCCCTAATTCAGATAATAAATTTGCTGCATTAAACTCGGCTGTTTGGTCGGGTGGTTCGTTTATTTATGTTCCACCAGGTATTAAAGTAGATACGCCACTTCAAGCGTATTTCCGTATTAACTCTGAAAATATGGGTCAATTTGAGCGTACGCTTATCATTGTTGATGAGGGCGCATCAGTTCACTATGTTGAAGGATGTACGGCACCTGTCTATACGACGAACTCACTTCACAGTGCGGTAGTAGAAATCATCATTAAAAAAGATGCATATTGCCGTTACACAACGATCCAAAACTGGGCAAATAATGTGTATAACTTAGTAACAAAACGTGCTGTTTGTGAAGCGAATGCAACGATGGAATGGATTGATGGCAACATTGGTTCTAAATTGACAATGAAATACCCAGCAGTCATCTTGAAAGGTGAAGGTTCACGTGGGATGACATTATCAATTGCTCTTGCAGGAAAAGGCCAACATCAAGATGCAGGCGCGAAAATGATTCATTTAGCACCAAACACATCTTCTACGATTATTTCTAAATCAATTTCGAAACAAGGCGGAAAAGTAACATACCGCGGTGTTGTTCGTTTTGGTCCTAAAGCTTCAGGCGCACGTTCAAACATTGAGTGTGATACGCTAATTATGGATAATTTATCTACGTCAGATACAATTCCATATAATGAAATATTGAATGATAACGTGTCTTTAGAACATGAAGCAAAAGTTTCAAAAGTATCTGAAGAGCAATTGTTCTACTTGATGAGCCGAGGCATTTCTCAAGAAGAAGCGACAGAAATGATTGTTATGGGCTTTATTGAACCATTCACAAAAGAATTACCAATGGAATATGCTGTTGAAATGAACCGTTTGATTAAGTTCGAAATGGAAGGTTCAATCGGCTAATCCATACACCAATGCACCTCGCCCTTTGGCGAGGTTTTTTACTGTAGACAAATATTAAAATGAGTGAATATGACTGTATATGATTGAAAAAGAGCATATAGAAGAAAATGCAGGCTACCTTTGTGACTAGTAACCGCAGGAGTATATGTTTCTCTGCTTCGACACTAAACAACAGATTTAGTTTCTCTAAGGGAATCATTTCATATGACTTCAGTAGTATGAAATAGCCGTCTTTCACCTTTTAAATAAAGAGAGAAATTCATGAAATGACCGCTTTCCGTGGGCTCGCGCCGAACTCACTCGAGCTTTGCTCGAGTGGATTTCGACGTCTTCGCTATCCCACAGGAGTCGGTCATTTCATTCATTATGATTCTATTTATTCGTAAAGTAAGAGAATGTGACTGTATACGATTTTAAAAAAGCTTATACGCATATCTCTGTATATGATTTTAGTAGGTATAGGGTTGGTTATTTCTGAAGAGTCCTGCAGAAAAAACGAAACAAGGTAGATCCCACAGGCTCAGCTGTCAATCACAGTTGAGACGAGGAAATTAGCATTCTGTCCATGGAAAGCGAAAGAAATAGCCACCCATATTTTTGATAGAGTGCAAAAAAGATAAGAATACGATGTTTATACTTTTAGAATGATGAATATTCATTTCTCTTCAACTTGAAACATCGCCCTTGGGCGATGTTTTTTTCGTTTGTGGTAATTATGGTATGATATTGAACAGATGGAGTGTGATGAAAAGATGATTCATGTTGGTCTTACAGGGTGGGGAGACCATCCAGACATCTATAGCGCTGAATCGAAACAAAGGAATAGATTAGTTGATTACAGTGCACATTTTCCAGTGGTTGAACTAGACGCCAGTTTTTATGCCATCCAACCAGAACGAAATATGCAAAAATGGATTCTAGAAACACCCGAAAACTTTAAATTTATCGTAAAAACCTATCAAGGGATAACGGGCCATTTACGTGGTGAATCGCCTTTTAAGTCAACAGATGAGATGTTCTCATTGTTTAAAGAA
>JBFGKX010000239.1:0-3462 GCA_041576455.1 Paenisporosarcina sp.
AGAGCTACAAAACCAATGAGTCCATCATTTTTAATAACTGGTAATCGGCGTATCCGATGTTGTGCCATAATTTCGGCAGCTTCTTCAGATGTAGATTCTGGACCAACGGAGATTACTTCATCTGACATTACATCTTTTACGAAACGTTGGTTATTTTTTGCGACAGATCTAGTCACAATATCACGGTCGGTAATCATCCCGATGACTCGAGGCCCATCTACAACTGGCATGCAGCCAATATCTAAGGCGCGCATACTTTGAGCAATTTCCGTAATTAAATCATTTGGTGAACAGGTCACGATATCTCGTGACATGATGTCTTTTATTTTCACACAAACTCCTCCTTTAATATTGTTTATTATGTTTTACAATCGCTTAAAATATGTAACAAAATTGAAAGATTTAAAAGTGGATAAACGTGGTATGATATGTATATCAAATGAAAAGTCAAATTTTTTAAACGATTTGCTTGAAACTTTTAGTAAGTGAGTTCGATCTTATAAACTAGAGGAAAGATAGAGGTGGATTGTATGACGAAAGAAGTTGATGTAAGAAAAATCGTATCGAATTTGTCGAAGTTAGGTGTGACAGTTACGCTGACAAAATCTCGTCTCGAAATGTTAAAAGCACTCGCACCACCAACTCAAACTGCACAATCTTAAGACCAACTACTCATCTTAGACTATACATGTAACGACATCTACGAATTTGTAGATGTTTTTTTGTGCAAAAAAACCCCTACGCTGTAGCAGAATAAGGGTTAAACTGAATTCAAACAATGAAAGGCGTAAATAAAACTATATACGGTCGAAAAAAGGCAACACAAAGGAAATGTTGATTTCCTTTGTGACGTTGGAGTGCAGGAGCACAGGTTTTTGCCGCCAATGTAAATAAATTTTCATGTATTTAGCAAATCTATTCCTAAGTAAGTTAATCGGCAGTTTCTATAGACTCCTGAGGAAGGTGGCATTTCGTCCGTATAAAGCAAAAGAAATTGCCAACCAGCATCTTTTATTCGTCATCTCCAAACATATAGGTACGGTGATGAAATTTCATACTGAATACCAAACCGAGGGCAAGCATATTCCCCATTAATGAGCTTCCTCCATAACTTATAAATGGAAGAGGGATACCTGTAATTGGTAACAACTGAATTGTCATTCCAATATTTTGAAACACATGGAACGTAATCATCGCAATAATGCCTGCACAAACATAAGTACTAAAGGGATCTTTTAATTCCAATGTAATTTTAGTTAAATGATAAATTAATAAGAAAAATAAACTAACGACGACACTAGCTCCGATGAATCCGTACTCTTCACCGATTACGGTAAAAATAAAATCGGTATGATTCTCAGGAACATACACGACACGTCCTTGGTATCCTTTGCCAGTAATTTCTCCAGATCCAATAGCTGTCATGGCGTTAATTAAATTGTATCCTTCAGATGTAGCATATGAGTAAGGATCCAACCAAGAATATACACGGCCGAATTGATAGGGTTTAAAGCCAAACTTTTCCGATAAAAAATCTTGCATAAAAACGGCCATCCAAAGCAAGGTGCCTCCTAATAAAGCAGTTCCAGCAAAAATTGGGACGACAATTTTCCACGTGACGCCACCAACGATAATCATTGCAGCTGTAATGGCAAGAAACACTAAAGATGTGCCTAAATCTGGTTGTTGCATAATGAAAAGCAATGGAAGTAATGCAGTCGCCATAATCTTTCCCAAAAGAAGAAGGTCAGATTTAAAAGTCTTCATCACATTTTTTTCATTGTGCGTACTAATTAAACGAGCCATTGTTAAAATAAAGAATGTTTTCATAAACTCTGATGGTTGGATACTGCCAATGCCAGGTAAGTGGAACCAACTTTTAGCGCCTCCGCGCATTTCAGCGATTTGATTTTCTCCACCAGGAGCTAAAACAAGTGCAAATAACACCAGAATGCCAAATCCATAAAGGAACCATGCCATTTTTTTATATTGATCAGGTTCGAAAAACATTGTGAAACCAATGATTGTTGCACCAACCATATACCAAAATGCCTGCCGGGGGATAAAGTTGATGGGATATTGGCCGGAAGATTGAGCAGAAGAAATGGCAAATAGACTTACAATAAAAAGAAGCAATAATATAAAAGCAAGCGTCCAGTCAAATCTGTCCGCAAATCCTTTGTTATTTTCCATAGTTGTCACCTAAATTTCTATTATTAAAGTTAAAGCCTGTTAATTATAACGTAAAATGCACGTAAATGCTTGTGCAGGAGGTAAGGAAAAAGGGCGGATGATAGTGTTTCATTCTTCACGCAGTGGGATTATAATAATGGGAGGAATGGAGTGATGATCATGGTGAAAAAGGCACGTGATACAGAAGATTTTCTTCACCATATTTATATACATATGAACGAAACGGATCAATTCGTGATGTTCAGTGGTTTAACAATGCACCAATTTGTACAATCTACTGGTCCTTTGCAAAATTTATTGTTATTAAAGCACGAATATGAGAATAGTTCATTCAACATTCACACTCAATTAGAATTTGTTCCAAGAGAAGAAGTTTTATCATTTACAAAAGAATTTATGGACAATCCGACCGACTTAAGGTGGATTGATTTTGTCGATGAACGACGACTTAATCTATTATCCCCTCTAGAACAGGCCGAATTATTATATATTGGCCACAAAAAAGAGCCGATACGCACACCTTTTAATCCGAAGCTTCAAAATCGTTTTGTTTACTTATCTAATGAAGAAGAAAATATGACGAAAATATATTTTCGTGATGTAAGTGATTCACTTCATTTAGTTGTGAATATCCTAAATCAAGTAATACGCGAAAAAGAAAGTGGTACTTCTTTTTGGCGTCGTAAACAAAAAGAAGGTTATCCAGAGATTAAATTTAATCAATTTTTCATGCACAAACCCCTTTTAAAAGAAGGAGTCCTGCTTTCGTTATATAAATTAGGAAAATCAAAAGCATCATATGATTTAGAAATCCGCTCATTACCAGATTCAATATACCCCGATGAAATATGGGACGAATTAACTGAAGTTATGAAACACCTCCCAGACCAAACGATTCGGTTCTAACCACAATCCCTTGCAAAGATGAGAGCAAGGGATTGTTTTTGGATAGGAGTTCATGGGTAGATAAATTTCATGATAAAATAAGAGTATCCAATACATGGAGGTATTTAAATGAAAAAGAGAATTGGTTTATTATATGGTGGGAAATCTGCAGAACATGAAGTATCGTTATCAACGGCTCGTGCCGTGACGCAAGCATTAAATTTCAATGAATATGATGTTTATCCAATATATATTACACATGAAGGTGAATGGCGAAAGGGTGCTCAATTGTTTGGACCTGTAGACGAGATTGAACAATTACAGTTTAGTAACCATACAAATCAAAGCTTGCCAAATAACATTTCGAGCTTTTTACCTACTGAT
>JBFGKX010000240.1:0-3461 GCA_041576455.1 Paenisporosarcina sp.
CAAAAAGGAAAGTGGTTTTTTGTGTTCAAGTGGAGAAGGACTAGTTCGATAAGAAGAGACAGGGGTTCTTTCTGGTTCGTGCATTTGATTAACAGTGGATTTAATCATGGAATAGACAAATAATAAATGTAGTCCAATCAATAACAGTAATACACCGACAATGACGAGTATTTGATGTTTCCTCAGCCATTTCAAATATATAATGAACACCTCTTTAGACAATATATTTCAATATATGTGTCTAGAAGAAAAAACATGAAATTTATCGAATTGAGTAATGTAGTCGAGCAAATTTCTTGGATTGTGAGAAAAAGTGTAAAGAGTTGATAGAGAAAAACAATCGGCTTTTGTAAAATGGGCTTTTTTTATAAAGAGGATCTTCATGAATAAGATGATTATCTAAGTGATGTTAACTGCACACACTAAGGATTTAAAAAAAGTATGTAGAAGCGCAAGTAATCGTACATTCATAGAGTGCTTGAAAGGAACTAATAAACCTTCCCCAGGGAGGATTTCTCGGGTTGTAAGTCTGATAAATATAGGCATTTTGACCTTTTTAGGTGATACGGGTGATGATGAAGGTTGTCCATGATCTAGATTTTATTGATTGTGAACGCAAAAAATTGCCCATCGATAAAAAATCGACGGGCAATTCTTATGATGTGACGAAATCTCCACCATCTACATGAATGGTTTGACCAATCATGTATGATGAATCTGTAGAAGCTAAAAATACAAAAGCTGGTGCATTTTCAGCGGGCTGACCACGTCTCCCAATTGGCGTATCTTCTCCTTGTTTTTTGACTTTTTCTTTATCAAATGTTGAAGGAATGAGAGGGGTCCAAATAGGTCCAGGTGCAACAGCGTTTACCCGTATGCCTTTCTCTACTAAATTCAAAGCTAAAGAACGTGTAAATGAAGTAATTGCACCTTTTGTTGCGGAATAATCAATTAAATGTGGTGATCCTCGATAAGCAGTGACGGAAGACGTGTTAATAATGGCGTCTCCTTTAGACATATGGGGAAGGGCAGCTTGAGTTAAATAAAACATAGAGAATATATTGGTTGAAAACGTTTCTTGTAGTTGGTCAGGGGTTATCTTTAAAAAATCTTCAGTAGGGAACTGCTTGCCTGCGTTATTAACCAAGACATTTATATGACCAAACGCTTGAATAACTTGATCAATCACATCATGACAATTTTCGTCATCACTTAAATCGGTTGAGATTTTTAATGCTTTTCCTCCATAATCTTCAATTAATTTTACAGTCTTTTCTGCATCCTCATGCTCATTTAAATAGGCAATTGCTACATTTGCGCCTTCCTTGGCATAAGCAATTGCGACTGCACGTCCAATTCCACTATCTCCTCCAGTAATAAGTGCCACCTTGTCTGTTAGTTTCCCTGATCCATGATAGTTTTCGTCATCATAAATTGGTTCTGGATCCATCTTAGATTCAAGACCAGGTTGATGTTGTTGAGTCTGTCCTTTAATTTCGAGGTCGATTTTTTCGTATTTATCTTTGGTCATACTCTTCCTCCTTAAACTGTGGTTGATTCAAATTATTCCCTTCATCGTTCAATTCAAACGTAAAAAACGTTGCCGGTTAGAGCAACGTTTTAATGCTATGCTAATTTTTTTATCGTAATGGCTGCATTTACACTCTTTTCGCAACCGCCTGACATTAAAATTAGTGCCAAATGGTTCGGAGTGGACAGGTGGTTTCTCAACGTTAATTCGGTACTCTCAGGTAATTGTACAATCATGGTGCCTGAGTTTTGATTATATTTTTTAGATACACCGTATGTTGTTCCATTCAATGCGGTGTCACCATTTGCAAATAAAGTTAACTGATTGGCTTGTGCACCCGATACATGGTAATGAATTTCGTAAATCCCTGACTGATGAATTGTAATGATGGATTCACCTATGTTATGAGTAAATCCATTCGTTAAAATCCCATTTGAATTGAAGGCAATGTCTTGATCTCGGTCAACACGTTGATGACCAGTGTTATAAACATAAGCGTATTCCGTAATTCCGACTCCTTCACCCGGAGGCCCTGGTACTCCTTGAATCCCCGGAGGTCCAGGTACTCCTTGAATCCCTGGAGGCCCTTCGCATCCCGGAGGTCCTGGTTCGCCTTGAATCCCTGGAGGCCCTTCGCATCCCGGAGGTCCTGGTACCCCTTGAATCCCTGGAGGCCCTTCGCATCCCGGAGGTCCTGGTTCGCCTTGAATTCCTGGAGGCCCTTCGCATCCCGGAGGTCCTGGTTCCCCTTGAATCCCTGGAGGCCCTATTTCCCCTTGGATCCCTGGTGGCCCTTGTTGTCCTTGTATGCCAGGAGAACCTGGAGGGCCAGTTTTGCCAATGTGGCCTTGGAATCCCATATGCCCACGTGGTCCTCGTTCTCCAGCAGGTCCTTGCTCTCCTTTAAGGCAACCTACCTTGTCTTTTATTGGTTCACATTTTCCAGGTTGGCAGGGAGTTTCTTTATAGCAACAAGACTCACTTTTTATAAGCGAGCCATGATCGTTTATGATTTTTAATGGATCAGAACGACCCGTTGATGTGTGATGATCTTGAATTTCAATACGTTCATGGGATTCTCTAGGTTCTGGCTTTCTCCTTCGATAGTGATACTTTCCACATTTACTACACTTTTTTCGTTTCACCACTCATTCACCTCCTCTATTCAATAGCGTATTCACGTAGAATGAGAGGAATTGGACTGTCTCCTATGAAGATGAACTAAGTTGATTTAATAAACCGACGATGAACAGAATCATTAGTCCTAAAGCAGCATCGAAGTATATATAATTTTTCGTGAGAAGAGCGCCATTTTTATTCATATGCCTCCGAATAAAAGTACCAAGGATGAAAATCCCGACGACTGCGATCATTTTTGCAATTAGCCAGTATCCCCATGCTGTAGTCCACAAAGATGTAATAGATGGAGTTAATACAACTGCATACAGACTCCCTGTAATCGTTAATGTCAGGATACTAATTAATGCCGCTTTCGAGAAAATAGGAATAAACGTCTTCGCTATTCCTGATTTCCAAGAAATTAGCATGTAAAAAAGTCCAGCGAACCATATCGATGCAACCAATACATGAACGAAGTCTAAAAACACCGTGAGGATTGGAACCTTTGAAGCGATGGCATGACTATTTAAGCTATTGGCTAATAATATGGCAAAGACCCAAGCAAAATCTAGATAACGATTACGTCCAATTATATAGAGTCCTAAGATAGAAATTACAAGAGCAGCTGTCCAAAGTTGTCCAACTTCCGTGCCAAGAAACAAATCCCCCAAAGAAATATCATTAAATACGTGTGTAAAATTTTGAACTTGGGCCCACGTGAAAATCACAAGCAAGATGATGTGAATGAGTTGCATCTGAACTAAATATGGAAATTGAAATCCTTTAATTCTCCACAATAATGATCCCGTTA
>JBFGKX010000241.1:0-3414 GCA_041576455.1 Paenisporosarcina sp.
CAAGGGATAAAGAAGAATTACAATATGATAAAGGTGGAAATTCACTCCCACCTAGCAAGTGAACGGGGGAATCAGTTTGGTTCGTAAGAGATTAGGCGATTTATTAATTGATGCTGGTTTAATCACCACTAATCAACTGACTAATGTATTGCAAACAAAGTCAAAAGACGAAAAAATTGGTGAAGCCTTATTAGATCAAGGAGTTATTACGGAGCAACAACTACTTGAAGTTCTCGAATTTCAACTCGGCATTCAGCAAATCCAATTATTTCATTATCCATTTGAAGAAAAGCTGTTTAATTTAATTCCTAAAGAAATTGCGAAGCGGAATTTAATTGTGCCTTTAAAAGTAGAAGGCGACAAATTGACTGTTGCGATGAGAGACCCAATGGATTTCACGGCAATTGATGATTTACGTTTAATTACTGGTTTTCAAATCATTCCTGTCATTTCTTCAAAAGATGATATTTTAAGAACCATTCATAAATATTATGAAGAAGAATCGTTCGATGATTTCTTAGGAGATCAAACAGTTACAGAAGAAAAGCAAGAAGATCAGCTAGAAATTGACGCTCCAATTGTTCGAATTGTGAATCAGATTCTGTCTGCTGCAGTGACTCAAAAAGCAAGTGACATTCATTTTGATCCACAAGAGAAACGATTGGTTGTTCGTTTCCGAATTGATGGCGTGTTAAAAAACGAGCGAATTCTTCCGAAGTTAATGCAAGGAATGGTCACCGCTCGTATCAAAATCATGTCAAAACTTGATATTACCGAACACCGAATTCCTCAAGATGGACGAATCAAAACAAATGTAGATTCTCGACCCATCGATTTACGTGTTTCCACTTTGCCAACCGTTTATGGGGAAAAGATTGTTATGCGGATTTTGGATTTATCAAATAGTTTAACGGACATTACAAAACTAGGATTTAATAAAAAGAATTATGAGCGCTTGATGAATGAAATTGCGAAACCAAATGGCATCGTGTTAATTTCGGGTCCAACTGGGTCAGGTAAATCCTCCACTTTGTACGCAGCGCTAAACTATTTAAATAATGAAGAAGTAAATGTAATTACAGTTGAAGATCCTGTTGAATATCAACTAGAAGGCATTAATCAAATTCAAGTGAATTCAAATGTAGGACTCACATTTGCGGCTGGGCTTCGATCGATTTTACGTCAAGACCCTGACATTGTCATGGTTGGGGAGATACGTGACAAAGAAACGGTAGAAATCGCCATTCGTGCATCGTTAACGGGACATTTAGTGTTAAGTACGATTCATACCAACGATTCTATTGCCTCCATTACACGATTGCTAGACATGGGCGTTGAACCATTTTTAGTCACAAGTGCTATCAATGCAGTAGTGGCACAGAGACTTGTACGTCGTGTATGTCGAGATTGTGCAGAAAAACAACAACCTACCATTCGTGAAATTGAAATCTTTCAAAATCATGGACTTGAAGCTGACATAATTACTCGCGGCAAAGGATGTCCTTCTTGTGGGATGACTGGTTATCGCGGGCGTATGGCCATACATGAAGTATTGGTTGTGGATGACAAAATTAAAAATGTTATTAACCGAGGTGGCACCGCGGCAGAAATTCGGGAAATTGCCCAAGCCAATGACACCATCTTTTTAATAGACGACGGATTAATCAAAGTGAAAGAAGGCAGTACGACGACAGAAGAGATTTTGCGTGTTGCGCTTCAAGAATAGGGGAGCTTAATGAGAGAAACAGTCAATCAGTTATTAACTAGTGCCTTTAAAAAAAGTGCATCCGATATTCACATTACTGTTGGTGTTCCCCCTATTTTTCGAGTTCAAGGTGATTTGATTGAGTTTGGATCAACTCCCGTGACAGCGGATATGTCTCGAGAGATGGCACGTGCCATCACACCTGATAAGTTGTGGGACACTTTTTTAGAACTTGGTGAGTTAGATTACTCATTTGTCGTTGAAGATGTAGCTCGCTTTCGTGTCAATGCATTTCATCAAAAAGGAAAAATATCCATCGCTTTCCGTATTGTTCCACAAATTATTCCGACAGTTGAAGATTTAAAAATGCCGCAAACGCTAAAGAAATTGGCAGAAATGAAGCAAGGGCTCATTTTAGTAACAGGTCCTACTGGTTCTGGAAAATCGACGACTTTAGCCGCAATGATCAAGCATATGAATACAGAATTAAATTTGCATATTATTACTTTGGAAGATCCCATCGAGTACATGCATGAGCATGGCTCAAGCATTATTGACCAACGAGAAGTGGGCTTTGATACAAAATCATTTTCAAATGGGTTACGTGCTGCTTTGCGACAAGACCCCGATGTTATCCTAGTTGGAGAGATGCGTGATTTAGAGACTATTGCTATTGCCATTACAGCAGCAGAAACCGGACATTTAGTATTAGGTACTCTACATACGTCCAGTGCTGCCTCTACAATTGAACGAATTATTGATGTTTTTTCACCAGAACAACAAGGGCAAGTCCGAACTCAACTCGGTGGAGTATTAAAAGCAGTTATCAGTCAACGTTTGTTAAAAACAGCAGATGGCAAAGGGCGTCGAGCCGCAACAGAAATTTTAATTGCGAATCCAGCCATTTCAAATTTAATTCGTACCGCTAAGGTGCATCAAATTCCAAACGTCATCTTGACCAATCGAGCGTCGGGCATGCATATGATGTCAACATCCATTAATGAGTTGGTTGATGCTGGTCAGATTACAAAGGAGTTAGCGCAATTGTATCTCGAAGGAGATGAACATTAATGGCACGTTTTAAGTATGTAGGCCGTGACCGTAAAGCAATTAGAAAAGGAACTATACAAGCCGCTAATCAACGAGAAGCGATGATGAAGCTTCGCGATAGTGGCATTCGGATTACTGAAATCAAGCAAATCGCTGAAACGGCCCTTCAAAAAGATATTGCCATAGGGAGTCCAGTTAAGCGTGAACAATTCATTATGTTTTTACGACAATTTGCAACTCTTCTACGCTCAGGGGTTACCATTGTCGATGCATGCGTTATTTTGTCGCAACAAGTAGATTCAAAAGCTTTGCGTCGTGCGCTTGTCGACATTTCAGATGACTTGAAAAGTGGGAATTCATTTTCAACGGCAGCCAAAAAATACCCACGAATTTTTGAACCGCTCGTCATTAATTTATTACAATCAGGTGAATTAACCGGATCAATTGATGATTCCTTAGATCGCTTAGCCACACATTTCGAAAAAGCGTATGCGACAAGGCAAAAAGTAGTCTCAGCTATGACGTATCCTGTCATTGTGGCCGTATTAGCAGTAGGCGTTGTCATTTTCTTACTAACCTCTATTGTCCCAATGTTTGTTGAGATGTTTCAAGATTTTGGTGGTGAACTTCCTTTTATTACTCGTTTTGTAATGGGTGCA
>JBFGKX010000242.1:0-3396 GCA_041576455.1 Paenisporosarcina sp.
TAATGTGACAGCATACGCTCTTAAAAAGGCTTAAATATTTATATATCCATTTCGTTTGTAATGAGTAAGTGCAGGAACTCATTTGCTGCTGCCTTTACTACATTCAACAGATTTCGCTTCTGTAAAAATATCTTTCATATGAGTTCAAAAGTAAGATGGTTGGCTATTTCTGAAGACTCCTGCGGAAAAACGGAACAAGCTAGACCCCACAGTCTCAGCTGTCATCGACAGTTGAGCCGAGGAGACTAGCGTTTCGTCCGCGGAAAGCGAAAGAAATCACCGACCATCAACTTTTTCGATAGAGTGAAATACGATATGAATATGTCTTTTTACACTTTTTTTGATTTGTATTTCTTTTGTCAACAACCTGAAACCATATCGAATGTTCAAGATGATTTTATGTGCATCCTAACTAATTTGATTCTAACGAAACATGACGCCGTCCCTAGAGGACAGCGTCATGTTTTTTGCGTTGGATACGGATGAGTCGATGCGATAAAGTTATGGCACCAGCAGATAAACCAACAATTAAACCAATCCAATAACCAAAAGGCCCATAGTCAGTATATGTTGCAATGAGGTAGCCTATTGGTAAGCCGATAACCCAGTAGGAAATGATGGCCATTATAAAGGTAACATTTACGTCTTTATAGCCTCTCAATGAACCTTGAACGGGTGCTTGGATTGCATCTGATAGCTGAAAAAGGGCTGCAAACACAAAGAATTGAATCGTTAATTGGATAACCTTTGCATCGGTCGTATACAAACTTGCAATGGATTCTCTGAAAAAAAACAAAATACATGCAGAAAAGAAGCTAAATAAAACGGCTGTACCGACCGTTAACCAACTGTAAGTTCGTGCATCCTTAAAACGCTTAGCACCAACTTCAAATCCTACTAATACTGTAGCTCCAATCGAAATACTTAACGGCACCATATATAATAAGGAAGTAAAGTTTAATGCGATTTGGTGTGCTGAGATTACAGCCGTGCTATATGTACTCATCATTAAGGTGACCGCGGAAAAAATACTTGTTTCCGCAAAAATAGAGAGACCAATGGGTACTCCAATCTTGCTAATATCCAGCCATTTCGAAAATTGTACAGAACTCCAATTTTTAAACAGCTCATATTGCTGAAAGGGTTTTTGTTTATGAGCAATTCCTACAGCAACTAGGAATATTAACCAAAAAGTAATAGAAGAGGCATAACCCGCTCCAGCACCTCCGAGTTCAGGAAATCCAAACTTTCCAAATATCAACAAATAATTAAAAAACACATTGATCGGAGCTGATAATAACGTAATGATCATGGTAACCCTAGTTTTCCCTAGAGCATCCATATAAGATCGTAATACATTATAGGCAAAAATGGGAATGATGCCAATAATCATCGCATGTAAGTATGCTGTTGCGATATTCTCAACTCGATCTTCTAAGGTCATCTTTTGTAAAATAGGCCCTAATACAAAATATAAAGTGACAATAATAATAAGCGATAGGGCAATTGATAAAAATAATCCTTGTTGAACAATATCTCTTACTTCATCTTTTTTTTTCGCTCCGACTAATTGAGCAACAATGGGGGTAATTGCTAGTAAAATACCTGCTAAGCCAGTATAAACAGGCACCCATAAGGATGACCCAATTGCTACTCCCGCTAAATCTCCACTGCCGTATCTACTAGCCATTAATATATCAAAAAATGAAATTAAGTATAATGCAACTTGTGTTACTAAAATGGGAAAGATAATTTTTAGCAAGAGCGACCATTTATCTTTAAGCTGTGTTGTTTCATACATGACCGATCACCTTGATTTCTTCACTTTTTCCTCAGTATAGCATATTTAAAACGAACTAAGAGTGTGTACAGGCTAAGTGAAAGTCAAATAAATTAAAAGGAAAATGAACCTTTTAAAGATATCGTTCATGTTAGGTCTGCAAATGGTGTATATTATGAAAAGGGTTCAATGCAAATCATATTAAACAAATCATGTATGGAATTGAAGATAGGAGATTTACATATGAAGAAAAAAACAATCGTCTTAACTGGTGGGGGAACTGCTGGGCACGTTTCACTTAATCAAGCAATCATCCCAACACTAGAAAACCAATCTTATGAAATTCATTATATCGGATCTAAAGATGGTATTGAATTGGAACTCATTCGTGATGCCTTTCCTCACATTCAGTATCACGCCATTTCCAGTGGGAAATTAAGACGCTACGCTTCGATTAAAAACTTTACTGATCCATTTCGTGTAGTCAAAGGACTACTTGAAGCTTTACTGATTATTAGAAAAGTAAAACCTGCAGTCATATTTTCAAAAGGTGGCTTTGTTTCAGTTCCTGTCGTAATGGCAGGTAAATTAGCCAAAATCCCTGTAGTGATTCACGAATCAGATGTAACTCCTGGTTTGGCGAATAAACTGGCAATGCCTTTTGCGAGACATATTTTTACCGTCTTTCAAGAAACTTTACAGCATTTACCTTCTGAAAAATCAAGTTGTTCAGGTTCCATTATACGATCAGAGTTATTTCAAGGAAAAAGAGAAATAGGACTTCGCATGTGTGGCTTTTTGGGAACGAAGCCAGTTCTTCTGATCATGGGTGGTAGTCAGGGTTCAGCGGTAGTAAATGAAGCGATACGGAGCAATCTGCAAAACCTTATAAAAACCTACGATGTGATCCATTTATGTGGCAAAGGAAAAGTGGATACCTCGTTGGTGGAGGTAACAGGTTATAAGCAATTTGAATATGTGACAAATGAGCTGCCTGATTTACTTCACGCTTCCAATATTATTGTTTCTAGAGCCGGTTCAAACTCGATATTTGAATTCTTAGCGTTGCATAAACCCATGTTATTAATTCCTCTTTCTAAACAAAAGAGTCGTGGCGATCAATTACTAAATGCAACTATTTTTAAGAAGCACGGATGGGCTTCCGTACTTGAAGAAGAAGAGGTAACTCCAAATTCTGTATTAGAGGCTCTTGAAGATTTACGCAATCGTTCAAATCAAATCCGTTTTTTAATGGAAAGTTCTGAACTGCCTAAAACACCGGATGAAATGGTCAAACTGATTTCTACTCATGCCAAATAAAAACACCATCTCACATTTTTTGTAACCCGTTCAGTAATCTGGTACTAAATCGAAATTAAACATACAAAAGGAGCCCAAATTCGCATATGAATTGGGTTCTTTTAAATTTCCTATGCATCAGGCTTTGTTGTTGTTAAACGTCTAATATCTACATCGTTTTAGCACTTGATTTAGCAGACATACAATTTTGATTGTGTATCTGTTAATAGACGTGCTAAAAGCGGTGTTAAATGTCTGCTAATTACTCGAATTGAAATATTAGAAAGTTAACAAATGTAAATATTGAATGCAAAAAA
>JBFGKX010000243.1:0-3382 GCA_041576455.1 Paenisporosarcina sp.
CAATAAAAAATGCCCCCTCTGTCGACAGACAGAAGAGGCATACCATATGCAAAAAAATGTAGACAGACATCCACAAAAAATTAGCTGGAACACTCTTCTTATCTATCGAACAACGTATTGTCCGCTGGAATTAGCACAGTATTTTTACACGAAGTAAAAACCCGCTGCTGAGGTATCATAGGGCCAGGCCCTCCACATCTCTTGATAAGAATTAACGAAATATTTAATTATGTTGTTCACTATAACTTTAATGAAGTAGTGTGTCAACACAATAAATTATTTATTTAAAGTAATTGGTTATCTAGGTAGCCAGACAATTTGATGATTCCAACTAAGCACTCACAGCTTGGAATTATAATAAATAAAACAAGACTTCCGAGCGGCCGTTTTTTCAATAACGGCCGCTTTCTGATGTTGAAGTAGCAAATAATTCTCCCTTTTCCAAAAGAGTGCTTGAAGTTTACGTTAACGTTAATGATAAAATACAACAAAACGACTAAGCGGAGGGGTGAGCGTGAAGAGTATTGCAGATGTGGCGCAAGAGTTTGGGGTGACGACACGAACGATTCGTTATTATGAGGAGCTTGGTCTGTTACGACCGGAGCGGACGGAGAGTAATATTCGTTACTTTAGACCATCAGATTGTGCGAAATTGAAGTTGATCATTCGAGGAAAGCAATACGGGTTTAGTTTGGACGAAATTAAAGACATGGTGTTGTTGTTTGATCAAGATCGAACTGGAGTGCGGCAGTTGGAGAGAACGATTGAGTATGGCAGTGAACGGGTGGCTGAAGTTGACTTGAAGATTCGCGAATTGCAAGAGATGAAATCCGAGATGGAACAGATGCTTTTGCAGTTCGCGGAGAAATTAACGAGTTTAAAAAGGAAAGAGAAATAAGCAGGGGGTGTGAAGAGTTTATGAATCGACGTAATTTTTATACAGAAGATGAAACGCTTCATGAGATATTACGGAATGGACTGGCACCGGATTTGTTTTCCTATGCACACAAAGCATTAAGTCAGTTTGGTGAGCAGGTGGCCAATGAAATTGATGAGCGTGCTCGTCATACGGATCGCGAAGGAGAACCACGCTTGCTAAAATATAGTCGATTCGGTGATGATGTTTCAGAAGTGTGGGTGAATGAGGGATATAAAAAAACCGTCAAGGAAACATATGGGACTGGGATTGTTGGCTATGTGCATAAAGAAATTCCGGAGATCGGTCGAAAAGGAAATTATATGTATAGTTTTGCGCAAGGCTATGTGTTGTCTCAATCTGAAGCGGGATTTTACTGTCCTGTAACCTTAACTATGGCGACTGCTTTTTTACTTGAACATTATGCAGATGACGCGTTGAGAGACCGTTTTTTACCACATGTCATTGCTACTGGAGATGTTGAATTATATGAAGGAGCAACTTTTCTGACCGAGCGTCAAGGAGGGTCGGATGTTGGGGCGAATGTCGTTCGAGCAGTCGATGAAGGCGGTCAATTTAAATTGTATGGGGAGAAATATTTTGCTTCAAATGCTGGAATGTCAGGGGTTGCGATGGTTCTTGCCCGAATCGAAGGCGCGCAGGAAGGTTCCAAAGGGTTAACTCTTTTTGCAGTCCCTTGGAGACGTGATGATGGATCGTTGAATGGTATTTCGATTCGCAGATTAAAAGATAAGTTAGGTGTCAGGGCTGTCCCAAGTGGAGAAGTAGAATTCGACGGAGCAATTGCATATGTTGTCGGAGATAAAACGCAGGGTTTGAAATATATGATGGAAGCTCTTAATTTATCACGGATATGTAATGCAGTGGCTTCTCTAGGAATCATGAGACGTGCGTTGACTGAGGCATCCGACTACGCGAAACGACGTGATGCTTTTGGGCAAAAGTTGATTGCCTTTCCGATGGTGCAAGATTCGTTAGGGAAATTAACTGCAAAATTAGAAGTTGAGCTTGCGACGGTGTTTGATTTAATTCAATTATATGATCGTGTAGTTGCAAAACAAGCGTCGGAGGAAGAAATCATATTGAATAGACTATTTATTGCCATTATGAAAAAAGAATCGGCGGAACAAGCGATTCATTTTGCTCATGAGGCCATTGAAATGCACGGGGGAAATGGTTTCATCGAAGATTTTGTTACCCCAAGATTACTGCGAGATGCACAGGTTCTCACGGTTTGGGAAGGAACTGCTAATATTTTAGCTTTAGAGCTGGTTCGATTAGTACGGAAATTTCAAGCACATACGTTGTTTATCCAAAAAATGAAATCACGATTAAAGGAAACACCAACAAGTGTCTTTAAAACCATTGTTGAACGAGTCTTGGATAAATTAGAAAATGATTTAAACGTTTTTGCTCAATTAACTGAAGAGAAACAAGGATTTGAAGCAAAAGCTTTGGCGAAACAAATGGCTCTTGTTTATGAAAGTGTGGTGGCTCTTGAAATGGGAGAGCGGATGAGTAATTTAGTGGAGATTTATTTAGATACCACTTGGGGATTGCGAAAACTTGGAGACCCGATGAAGACTTGTCAGCTATTTGAGAAATAGGTTATTGTAAAGATTTTATTGATCGAGTTTAGTATTAATGATATATATGACGATTTATCTTCTGACTGTATGAAAAAAGTGAGTATCGCTACGTATCTTGAGAAAAGGCATTTTACAGCCATTTTTAAATCGATTCTTTATAGAAAGTTACACATTCTCAAAAAACTTCCCCACATTCCCTTTTTATGACATAATTAGTGTTAATTATACATAATTAGGAGATGTTTTATGGGTATTTACTTGTTTTTCCTATTTTTTGTCGTTATTTTTGCGGTTTTGAATTCTCCAAAATGGAAAGGTTATATTGGTGAATTAGGTGTACGGAGATTGTTAAAGAAGTTGAAAAATGATGAGTTCGAGGTTCTTCACAATATTATGTTAGAGAAAGATGGGAAAACTACTCAAATCGATCACATCATAATTGGACGCACAGGCATATTTGTCGTTGAAACCAAGAATTATAAAGGCTGGATTTTAGGTTCCCAATATAGTGATTATTGGACCCAATCTATCTACAAGAGAAAAAAACGTTTTCAGAATCCATTACATCAAAATTATGGACATATTAAGTTTTTAGAACACCATTTACAAGATTATTCAGGTCCATATTTTTCACTCATTGCGTTTAGCAAAAGAGGTACTTTAAAGAATATCAAAATCATCTCCGAAGATGTTCATGTCATACAATCAGATGAAGTATTGAAAGTAATTCAGTCGAAAACGGTGATTGGAATGTCACCTGAGTCCGTCAAAAGAGTTGCTGACATTATTCGTGAAGCGAATTGCAGAAGTTTCAAAATGGGTAGAAACCATGTGCATGCGATTCAACAAAATCAAA
>JBFGKX010000244.1:0-3373 GCA_041576455.1 Paenisporosarcina sp.
ATAAGTTAACTAGGCATTGAGACGAGTTTGATTGATAAAAGCTCTAGTTTGATCGATAAATCTCTAGAATGATCGATAAATCCCCAGTTTGATCGATAAACCACCTAGAATGATCGATAAATTTATTATCGTAATGATGCTACCCGGTGCATGGTCTTTTTCACCTAGAGGAGACTATCTAACTTCTTAATCACCCAACAGCAGCGTAGCGAAAACAGAACCAATAAAGTCCCTTTGGTCCAATAAGTTAACTAGGCATTAAGACGAGTTTGATCGATAAATCTCTAGAATGATCGATAAATCCTCAGTTTGATCGATAAACCATCTAAAATGATCGATAAATTTTTCAATTAATGATGCTCCCCTGTGCAGAAATATTCTTCACGAGAAGGAAACTATCTAACTTCTTACGCACCCAACAGCACGATTGCGAAAACAGAACCAACTAAGCCTTTTTGAACCAATAAAGTATCTAGGAATTGAAATGAGTTTGGTTAATGAATCGCTAATTTCATTAATAATTCTAATTCTCCTTTCTAAAATAATTAGATTATGACTGAATCTTGTAGATACAGTCTTTTTTATTTAAATTTCTTGAAATTATTGGTCATCTCTAATAACATAGGTGATTAATGGGTTTTATGAAGGGAAGAGATTAATGAGTACAGAAGCGCTATTGATGGTGTTAATTATATTTAGTATAAATATTGTTTACGTTACGTTTTTTACTGTGCGTATGATTATGACGTTAAAAGGCTATCGCTATTTTGCTGCTTTCATCAGTATGATTGAAGTTGTTATTTATGTAGTTGGACTAGGACTAGTATTGGATAACTTGAACGAAATTCACAATTTAGTTGCGTATGCAATCGGCTATGGAACGGGTGTCATCATTGGGACAAAAATTGAAGAGAAAATGGCACTGGGGTATATTACGGTGAACGTAATTACAACTGAAGAAAGTAGATCTTTGCCACGATTGTTGCGTGAAAAAGGGTATGGGGTAACGGATTGGGATGCGAATGGTCTTGACGGAAATCGTAAAGCGATGCAAATTTTAACCCCACGCAAATATGAATTGAGGTTATATGCAACGATTAAGGAGTTAGATCCTAAAGCCTTTATTATTTCGTATGAACCGAAAACCATTCATGGCGGTTTCTGGGTGAAGACAGTAAGGAAAGGAAAGCTGTTTAAATGAAGAAAAAGACAGTATGGTTTGAAGTCGGAGAACATGAAACAATTGATGATTGTTTGACACGCATGCAGTCGGAAGGGTATATGCCGACAGGGCGAAGAGAAGAGCCTTTATTCCAAGAAGTAAATGGAGAAATTTTACCTATTCGACAAATCATTCAATTTAAAGGTTCATATATATCTTAATAGTAAGGAAATAGATTTAAAGGCGAACATTATATGATAAAGTATATTAAATGTTCGCATTTAAATTGACTCGTAGGAAAGCTCTTGTTACTATATAAATAGACAATAACGAATATCCCCATATATGCTAAAGAATTGGCTTTAGCGTCTCTACCAGATCACCGTAAATGATCGGACTATGCGGGAAAGCAACTTTTGGCTGAAGCGAAGGATGTTAGTTGGCATATCTATATATGCCAAATTTTCGGAATCCGTTTTCTTAAAAGTCCTCAAGTAAACTGCTTTTCATGCATAATGAGCAGTTTATTTGGGGGCTTTTATGTTGTTTTTACCCAACTTACGTTATCCATATATGGGGCAGTGGATAAATATTTTAGACTTATTTCTTACTAGAATTGGCATCGATCAGAAAAAGGACCATACGCTTTTCGAAAAAGGGGCGATTTTCAATGAATGCAAAAATAGGCGTTATTATGGGAAGCTCAAGTGATTGGGAAACCATGAAAAACACATGCGACATATTAGATGAATTAGAAGTTCCTTATGAAAAAAAGGTCGTGTCAGCGCATCGAACACCAGATTTATTGTTCGATTACGCTACATCAGCACGTACTAGAGGAATACAAGTGATTGTTGCAGGGGCAGGAGGTGCAGCTCATTTGCCTGGAATGGTGGCAGCAAAAACGACGTTACCCGTTATCGGTGTTCCCATTCAATCAAAAGCATTAAATGGATTGGATTCCTTACTGTCTATCGTTCAAATGCCTGGTGGAGTTCCTGTAGCGACTGTGGCGATAGGAAAAGCAGGTGCAGTCAATGCGGGCTTACTTGCTGTACAAATGCTAGCGATGACAGACCATACTCTGGCACACAGTTTAGATCAACGTCGACGAACGACGGAAGAAGAAGTATTTAAAAGCAATGGTGAATTATTATGAAAAAAACCATTTATCCTGGCCAAACTATCGGGATTATCGGTGGTGGTCAATTAGGAAGAATGATGGTTTTAGCCGCTAAAGAAGCTGGTTTTAAGGTTGCAATACTTGATCCTAATATGGATTCTCCATGCGGGCAAGTTGCAGACATTCAAATTGTAGCCCCTTTTAGTGATATGACTGCTTTGGAAGAACTTGCAGAAGTGAGCGATGTCATTACGTATGAGTTTGAAAATATAGACTATGAAGGGTTAAAGAGGTTAACTGCGATTGCCTATGTCCCTCAAGGTCCAGAACTGGTTCGCATTACACAAAATCGAATTACTGAGAAATCGGTACTACTAAAAGCCGAAATTCCGATTGCCAAATACATTGTTGCAACTAACCTTAAAGAATTGTATGAAAAAATTGATGAAGTGGGCTTCCCTTGTATTGTTAAAACTGCATTTGGGGGGTACGATGGCAAAGGGCAAATACAGGTACATTCCCTTGAAGGTTTAAAGCAAACCGAATCTTTATTTGAACATGGTTCATGTGTTGCAGAAGCGTTTGTTTCTTTTACAAAAGAAATCTCAGTCATCGTCCAGCGAAACGCCAATGAGGAAACTTATTGTTTACCGATTGGAGAAAACATTCATAAAAATCATATTTTGCATGAAACAATTGTTCCGGCTCGAGTATCTGAGGTAGTTCTTACACAAGCTACTAAAGCAGCAGAACGAATAGCGAACCATCTGAACTTAATAGGGACATTAGCAGTTGAAATGTTTGTGTTAGAAGACGATACGATTGTAATCAATGAATTAGCTCCACGTCCTCACAATTCAGGGCATTATTCGCTTGAAGGGTGTACAGTTTCACAATTTCATCAACATATTCGTGCGATATGTGGGTGGCCGCTTCGAACCCCCTCTTTACACCAACCAACAGTGATGGTAAATATTTTAGGAGAACATGTTATGGGCGTCTCAAACGCCATATCCAAATATCCAAATTGGTCCATTCATCTATATGGAAAAGAAGAAGCCAAAGCCAAACGGAAAATGGGGCACGTG
>JBFGKX010000245.1:0-3360 GCA_041576455.1 Paenisporosarcina sp.
TTCCTTTCGCTTTCCGCGGACGAAACGCTAGTCTCCTCGACTCATCTGTCTATGACAGCTGAGCCTGTGGGGTCTAGCTTGTTCCGTTTTTCCGCAGGAGTCTTCAGGAATAGCCAACCCTTCCACAATTAAAATCATAGGGAAAGTTATGCTTATAGAAGAGAAATCTTCTAAAGGGAGTGTAGGCAACGATAACAAATGCTCCCGTGCTTACACATTTAAATCAAAATGATTATATCTTTTTCTAATCCTTTTAAAATCGTATGCAGTTACTTTCTCTTATTTTACGAATAAAGGAATGGCATAGGAATGAAATGACCGACTCCTGTGTGATAGCGAAGACGTCGAAATCCACTCGAGCAATGCTCGAGTGAGTTCGGCACTAGCCCATGGAAAGCGGTCATTTCATGAATTAACCTCTCCATTTAATGTGCAATAGCGGTTTGAAGTTCATGGATAAACGCAAATGCATCCTCGACTTCCTGTTCAGAAAAATTCAATTTTCCTTTGACGACATGTAACTTTTCGACTTGCTCTACTTTTTCTAATTGGTCAAAGTATAACAACGTAGACACCATTTCTAAGAATCGAGAGCTTTTATTGTTTAACTTTTCAATACACTCATCAAGTTTCCAATAGTCACTTTCCATCGTCGATAAAAATTGACGTCCCTCGTTGGTACATGTGTATGTGTATTTTACATAGGAACCTTTATCCTCACATTGTTCAGTTAAGAACGCCATGTTACATAATTCCTCAACACGTAGAGTGAGCTCTTCTGAATAAGGTCCATACATGTGGAATTGATATTTCTCTTGGAATGGAAAGTCCATTTTCTTAGCAATGTATAACATTTTTTGTAGTTTTTTTCGTCCTGCTACTTCACCTGCGAGTGCAATAAACTGGACAATTTTTGCGTGCTCTTCTAACAATTCCTCCCACCTCCAATTTTACGAATTTCCAAGTAACAATTGCAAAATTTGCTTTTTTACCGCTCTTTTCTTTGTATCTTTTGTTAATAAATCTTCTGGAAAATACAATTTATGATCAGTTCTACGTTTCCCGGAAATGGCTTCGACGATTTCTGAAGACCGCGAGAGCTCTCTCAGTTCATCATTTGGCATTAACAAATGAATCGGTACACGTTCTCCCTCTTCGCCTGGACGATAAAAATCATAAGGTAAATCGGATGACGAGTCGAACACTAAGTAATAAGCTGGATTGATGCCCGCTTTTTTAAAGAGTTGCTCAAGTTCCGTTAGTTTCCGGTAATCCTTAGCTGGGTCAAATTCAATGTATTGAAATAAGCGTCGATTGATAAAACGGTCACATAAATCCGCCAAAATTTCATCTTCTTCGTGAACCCACTCTTGGAAATAAGTCATGACAATGCCTTCGTCAAGCGCAAGGTATTCCGCGAGCGTAAACGATTGATCAAAGAATGTCTTGAAATGCCGAGGCTCATAAGCAAATTTATATCCGTTTAAACTAAGTTCTTTTGCACGGTGTAGAGCTTTCGTCAAAATGACTTCGGCACTTCGTGAAACTGGATGGAAATACACTTGCCAATACATTTGGTATCGACTCATAATATAGTCTTCAACCGCATGCATCCCACTTTGTTTAATAACCACTTGATCTTCTCGAGGTCTCATCACTCGTAAAATACGTTCCATATCAAAGTGCCCGTAACTTACCCCCGTAAAGTAAGCATCTCGTTGTAAATAATCCATCCGGTCCGCATCAATCTGACTTGAGATTAAGCTGACTGCTAGCTTATTTCCATACGTCTTGGCAATCACATCTGACACATGTTGTGGAAATTTGGATGAAACGCGTTTTAAGATTGCATTCACTTCTGTGTCTCCAAGTAAAATGGCTTGTGTGAACTTTTCGTGATCAAGGTCAAACACATGTTCAAAAGAATGAGAAAACGGTCCGTGACCGAGATCATGAAGAAGTGCCGCACATAAAACGACCAATCTTTCAGACTCATCCCACTCTGGGCGTCCTTTAAAAATATCGTCAATAATTCGCCTGACAACTTCGTAAACGCCAAGGGAGTGGTTGAAGCGACTATGTTCCGCACCATGGAAGACGAGATAGGTTGTGCCGAGTTGTTTAATGCGACGTAATCGCTGAAATTCACGCGCTCCAATTAAATCCCAAATGACTTGATCGCGAACGTGTATATAGCGATGTACAGGGTCTTTAAAGACTTTTTCCTCTGCCAACTTTTGTGTTGCGTAACTCATATGGGCACCTCATCTCCAAAAAAATACGTGTCCTTTATTATAAAGAAAAAACCACCTTCTTGAAAGGCGGCGAAAGTATGAATATTTATATATAAAATGATCCTGTTCGATTAGCGAGATTAGCCTTTAATTTTGGCACGTACTTTCTCCATTAATTCTTCCTCAGTTAGTGCAGCGACGGGACGATTATTTACAAATGCAAATGTCTTTTTACGTCCTGGTCCACAATATGACTGACACACAATTTCAATCGATGCGTTTGGGTCGATTTCTTTTAACTTAGGAATTAATGTATTTAAATTTACAGCCTGACAATCATCGCAAACTCTAAATTCGTTTGCCATTTGTCCACAACCCTCTCTGATTTAATAAAAAGTCTTCACGTCATTGTACCGTATTTTTTCTCTTTGATTCAACCACATGCACTAGTCATCATGAATAAAACCTGCGAATCTTGTACAAGCTTGAAGTAGAACAACAAAACTATTAACTATTCGGGAGGGAAATGTATGGTAAAAATACGACAAGATGCTTGGTTAGATGAAAATGATGAATTACTCGCACAAACCGTGCTACGTCATGTACGCGAGGGGAGTACACAATTAAACGCATTTGAAGAAGCAGGCGATGCTTTGAATCGAACTGCCGCGGCTTGCGGTTTCCGTTGGAATGCTGTCGTAAGAAGAGAATACGAGAAAGATTTAAGAGAAGCAAAAAAAGATCGCAAACAAAAATTACGTGTGCTTGGTAAAGAATATCGACGCAGAGGCCAATCTCTGTTTCTCGTAGGCAGCGAAGAGCAACCACAAGAACGCGTTCAAATTCCACTTTCCGCTCTATCAATTGATGTGGTCATCGCCTATTTATTAAGATTGCAACAAAATGGCACAGGTGACGGCGAAGCTCATCGTTATCGTGCATTATTGTCACATTCTCAAGAAAAAATTAAACAACTCGAACGTGATGTGGCACGCTTAGAAAATGAAAATGCAACCATTCGAGAAGATTACGAACAGTTTGTTCACATCATGAACCGCGCACGTCGTTTAGTAACATTAAATGACGAAGCTGATAGTATATCACCAGTGTTTCAAATGGAGAAAAA
>JBFGKX010000246.1:0-3312 GCA_041576455.1 Paenisporosarcina sp.
AAAATCGTAGTCGAGTCATTTAAGGTAACTCGGTAGAAACTTTCGGGCCATATTCCCGACATTATACGACGACAGTATTTAATTACTCTAAAAATATACCATTTATTTTCATCAGATTCAATCGTTTTTCCGAACATTTTTAACTAAATTCTTCTGAAAGTTCGGATAATGCATTTATTTCAAGAAAAAACTTATTCCCACTCAATTGTTGCTGGTGGCTTACTCGTAATGTCGTAAAGTACTCGGTTGATATTTGGAACTTCATTTACGATACGTACACTGATTTTTTCTAAAACATCCCATGGTACGCGAGCCCAGTCGGAAGTCATCCCATCGATGGATGTGACTGCACGAATTCCAATAGCATAATCATACGTACGAGCATCTCCCATCACACCCACACTACGAATGTCTGGAAGGACGGTAAAGTATTGCCAAATATCTCGTTCAAGACCTGCTTTGGTTACTTCTTCTCGTAAGATTGCATCTGATTCTCGGACGATTTCAAGTTTATCTTCTGTAATCGCTCCTAATACACGAATACCAAGACCTGGACCTGGGAAAGGTTGACGCCATACGATCTCATCTGGCATGCCAAGCTCTGTTCCAAGTGCTCGCACTTCATCTTTAAATAATGTATTTAATGGTTCAATTAACTTAAATTGCATATCTTCGGGTAAACCACCCACATTGTGGTGAGATTTGATCGTTTGTGCAGTGGCTGTTCCACTTTCAATGATATCTGTATAAAGTGTTCCTTGTGCAAGAAAGTCCATTCCTTCAAGTTTCGCCGCTTCATCGTCAAATACATAAATAAATTCATTGCCGATAATTTTACGCTTCGTTTCAGGATCCGATACGCCCGCTAATTTACTCATAAAACGATCGCGTGCATCAATTTTAATAACATTCATATTAAAACCGTCAGCGAATGTCTTCATTACACTTTCCGCTTCTCCTTTACGAAGTAAGCCGTGATCGACGAACATACAAGTTAATTGGTCCCCAATCGCCTTATGAATTAAGACGGCAACTACAGATGAATCTACGCCACCACTTAATGCACATAAAACTTTTTTATCGCCAACTTCTTGGCGAATTTTCTCAATTTCTAATTCAATAAAGCTTTCCATCGACCAATCCGCTTTTGCTTTACATACACCAAAAACAAATTGTCGAATTAATTCATTTCCATAGACCGAGTGACGTACTTCTGGGTGGAATTGAACAGCATATAAACCTCGTGACTCATCTGCCATAGCCGCGATTGAACAAGAAGGACTCGTAGCGATGATGTCAAAACCTTCAGGCGCAATAGTCACATGGTCCCCATGACTCATCCAAACAACTTGATTGTTTGGCAAATCTTTAAATAAAAGATTCTCTTGAATGACAGAGATTTCAGCTTTCCCGTACTCACGATGAGAGGCTTTTTCAACTTTGCCACCAAAATGGTGAGACATTAGTTGCATGCCATAGCAAATCCCTAAAATCGGTACATTTAAATCAAAAATGGCAGGATCCACATGAAATGCATTTTCATCGTATACTGAGTTTGGTCCACCCGAGAAAATAATCCCAGTTGCATTCATTGCTTTGATATCTTGAGCGGTTACTGTATGTGGATGTAATTCACTATAGACGCCAAATTCACGAATACGACGAGTGATCAATTGATTGTATTGACTACCAAAATCAAGTACGACAATTTTTTCTTGTTCTTTTAACATAGGAGTTGCTGACAATTTGTCCACCTCTTCACTTAGATTTCCGGCTCCAAATAACAGAAAAACGCGTAGGAAAGAAAACCTTTCTACGCGTTCTTTTGCTCTACACAAGAAAAGCATTCAGCACCGCTTAAGTCCGACATATAAGCTAATTGAAAGGGATCGGAAATTGTTTCCAAATGAGTTTCTAAAACTTAGATGCGGGCTGGCACTTCTAGCTAGACACAAACGTCTTTTCTCGTAAAAAAGGCGAATGCAAACAAACGTCTATTAATAGACATAGGTGCATTCACCTTCATAGTCAAGTCATTTTCGGCAACTTGGTAGAGACATCCGAACCGTATCATCGGACATATATGAGGGCAAACCGGTCTGTTGAATTTTTCTCAATTCTACAGGTTGTTTCATGGAAAATCAACCACTCGTCCGGTTGATTAAATTTTCCCAACTTTCTCTTAGTTCAAACCAATCATGTTCCCCTTTATTTCCCCCATAGACTCCCTTCTCATAAGCTGTAGTTAACCGCTTCATATCTTTAGAACCAAAAAATTCATCCACATTATTTGCATAAGACTGAAGCGTTTGACCGTTTCTCCGTTCAATGCCATATAATTTAAGCTGCTTTATCAATCGGAAATACTTCTTTTCGAACGTTTTCCAATCATCACCTCTTAGTCTGTGATAAGGCACTAGCAATTTTGGCATCCATTTAAGTCTGATGCGATACACAAATAAAGCGACCGCTCCTCCCACTAAACTCCATAAAATGATTTTCCCTAGATTATTCACGATCCAATCCATTGATGTTCGTATTAATTTTGTTAACCCTTCAAATATTGTTTTATTGTTTTCTGTATCCAGTTTTTTTGTTTTTTTCGGTTTCACTGGAGCGAGGGGTTCTAGTGGTTGTTCATTTAAATCTAGGTCTACATCAAAATCAACATTTCCAGTGCCACTAAATCCAATGGTTGGTTCAAATGGCATCCACCCAATCCCTGGGAAATACGCTTCGACCCATGAGTGAGCATTATTATTTGTGACTTGAAATGTTTTTTCCCCAAGATCATTACTTATCTCTTCTCCTTCAGCAAATCCTTTAACCCATCGAGCTGGAATGTCAATTGCTCTCAACATCACCACCATCGAGGTGGAGAAATTATCACAATAACCCCTTTTCGTATCGAACAAGAATTGGTCAACATAATCTTGTTGCTCTTTTGGGACACCGACATTATTTTGATCGTAAATAAAGCCATTCCGCGCAAAATATCTTTCTATCGCACGAGTTTTTTCATATAAGTTTGTTTCTTCCTCTGTAATCGCTCGAGAGAGTTGTCGTATACGTTCGGGTAGCTCTTCAGGTAATTGTAAATAACGATCATATTCTGAAGAAAGTGATGCTAAGGAATCAACTGATGTTTCTCGCAAAGCCGTCAAACTGTATACTGGCTCACTAAAAGATATCTTATATTGTTCTAATGACACCGTTTCGTTGTCTAGAAAAGTATCAATTTTTTGGGTGTTGGGAGAAATCGAAAAGGTTGTCCCTTCCTTCGCATCCGCGGCAATGGTTCCGTATGGATAC
>JBFGKX010000247.1:0-3257 GCA_041576455.1 Paenisporosarcina sp.
GCAGGAAAAGAAAAAGACATCTCGGCAAAGATGTCAAATGAATCACTTTTTATCTTCGTCAAAAAACTTCACAGCCATTCTGACATTTTTAAAGAAATGTTCCCGGTCACTCTCTTCCAACGAGAGTGATTTTTTTAATAGCATTTCAAAAAACTTCATTTGTTCTTCATCTAATCTTGATTTTGCTTCTTGGATATATCCTGATAATTCATCTTGCGTTTCATTCTCTACAGGCAGCAAGTCGCTTGTTTTTATCTCTAACGCTTCTGCCAACGCTTTTAACTTAGAGTTTGGGATTTCGACAGCTCCTCTTTCGTAAGCCGAAACAGAATTCCCTTTAACCCCTATGCGATCCGCTAAATCTTGTTGTGTCCACTTCCTCTTTTGTCTATACGATCTAATTTTATTCCCTGTGAAAATATTTTCTTTTTTGTATTCCATTTAAAATCACACCCCCAATAATTTATTGTATCATCCGTAGTATATGCAAGCCACATTAAGTTTATGCAATTAAAATCACATTTATGCTTGCATTTGCAATTTGGTTGTGTTAAATTTAGATTAATAGAAAAAGAAAGGAGTTGAGGACATGTATTCTAACCTTACGAAATTGAGAAAAGAACAAGAAATGACACAAGAACAAATGGGCCAGCTAATCGGTTGTAGTGCTTCTAACTACAACAGAAAAGAACGGGGCAAGATGAATTTCAGAATTAGTGAAATGGAAATAATTAAGAAGCATTTTAACAAACCGCTGGATGAAATTTTTTTAAAATATGATTCTAATTAAAATAGAATAATAGTTAGCGAGGTTAATTAAAATGAAAAACATGCCTAGCACAGAAACACAACAAGCAATGGCTGATTTCTTTATGAGAACATCCGTACCACGCATTTTAGAGGAACGGAGATTGAAAGAGTTAGAGAAACAACAAAAAGAAATGGAGGTCACACAATGAGAGAACCGTTATTCGTTCCTGTATCTGAAACCGAATTGAAGTTACGCACGAAGTTAAAAACTTTCTTCCTATGTGAAGAAGATGAAACGCCTAGCTTCGAGGATATAGCGATTCTGGTTGGTGTGGGTGTTGTTAGTTTGTGGGGGGTGTTGTTGGGGTTGTCGGTGATGTTTTAGGGTGTAGTTGAAACATTATGTGACTTAGAAAAGGGGAATGAAAATGGCTAAAAATATAGTAGTGACAAACTTAATGGCGAGAGAAATTGTTATATCTTTAATCATGGAAAATAGTGAAGTTAGAACAGCGGAAGATGTGGCTGATTACCTTTTGAAAGAAAAAGATAATGAAACTGTATTCTGCGAAGGTTGGGAAAAAGGTGTAGATGAAGAACCTTATGACTGGAGCATTATCGAGGAAGAATAAGACACTTCACGACCAAAAAGCGAAGCAAAGGAGAATCAAATGAAACGACCACGAAACTTATCAGTTAGCGAAAGAATTCATCTTAGTAAATCAATCGCTAATATTCAAGATTGGCAGATTAGCAAGAAGCAAAATGACATGTGGTTGATCGTCCACAGATTTACAGGTCAATTTAGGGAAGTGTTAGCACCTTGAAGAGTAAATATTTTGCCGTATATAAGGGTGATGATTTCATAACAGTTGGTACAGGCAAGGAGTGTGCAGAGGTTTTAGGTGTAAGTGAAAGGTCACTCAAGTTTTACGCATCTCCTACTTATAAGAAACGAACGACTGGGAATGCGTTAGTAGTAATTCGATTGGAGGAGGATGAGGAATGAGTGCATTATTAAACAGAATTGTACATGGTGATTGCTTAGAAGTTATGAAGGATATTCCAAATGAAAGCGTAGATTTATTGCTGACCGACCCACCTTACAACGTTTCTATGAAATCAAACTTCCACACTATGGGAAGAAAAGGCGTTGATTTTGGAGAGTGGGATAAAGAATTTGACCAAAAATCTTGGCTATCTGTAGCGTGTGAAAAGGTTAGAAAAGGCGGTTCGGTTGTGATTTTTAACGACTATAAGAACATTGGTTTAATGTCTGACATTCTCACACAAGAAGGTTTCACAGTTAAAGAGTTGTTGATATGGAAGAAGCCTAGTCCAATGCCAAGAAACAGAGATAGGTTGTATGTGACGAGTATTGAAGTAGCTTTGTGGGCGGTGAAAGGTAAAGGTTGGACATTTAATCGTTCAAGAACGAATTATGAAAATGCGATTTTTGAAAGTCCTACTGTAAGTCATAAACAACGTTTACACCCAACACAGAAACCATTAAGTGTTATTGAAGAGATGTTATTAATTCACTCGAACGAGAGTGACATAATACTAGACCCGTTTATGGGAAGTGGTACAACAGCCATTGCAGCAATTAATAAAGGTAGGAATTTTATAGGAATTGAACAGGATTGGGATTATTGTGACGTTGCTAACAATCGAATTTCGGAAACGTTGGTGAAAACATGCCACTAACCGACCAGAACAACAACCCCATACCCATGAACAGTGAGCATCCCACACACGACCATTTTGGAACGATTATAGATGCAGTGAACGATGAATACATGGTGACGTTAAACGGTCATATCGTGCATCCTCTAAACTGTGAGAGGTATATGCAGGAAGTGGATAAGGCTCAAGTTGTTCGGACTGGAGATTACTAGATTGATAGGAGGAATGGGAGATGACGAAAACACTAAATTCACCAATGTTTGAATTGAATCAAGAATGTAAGTATTACAAAACAATCAAAGAGGTTAAAGACAATTGGCCAAGAATAAATGAAATTTTAAAAGAAATAGCTGAAACTCATGGGTTTGATTCAAAAGAATTTGCTTACTATGGTTCTAGAGGATTTGGTTTTCTTGAATACTCAGATGCAAGCGAAAAGTTTAAATCAGAGTTAGTTAAAAATGCTGACAGAAACGATGTAATCAAAGTTAGAAAAACTTCTAAACTTTACAAGTCGATTAGTCCAAAAATGCTAGAAATTGAAAACATCAAACGACAAGTTGACCCATTTGGATTACATGACATTTTCGGAATGAATAACCTGGTAGCTTCACAATGGATTGATGATAGGTACTTTGTGGAAGTGAAAGATGAAAATCAAACAATTAAAGAGATTAATAGTCGAAAAGAAAAAGGCGGTTTAGAACCAATTATGCACATTGATTATAAAGATTACTTGTTATTGGTTACAGAAACATTGAAAGAGAAGCAAAAACAAAAATAACCCATCCAAGTCTATGCAGGACTCGAATGGGAACTCA
>JBFGKX010000248.1:0-3245 GCA_041576455.1 Paenisporosarcina sp.
GAGGAGGAAGAGTATGACACGTCAATGGGTATCAGAACGTACATATGAAGATATTAAATATGAAACATACAACGGAATTGCAAAAATTACAATTAACCGTCCGGAAGTGCGCAATGCTTTCCGTCCAAAAACAGTGAAAGAATTATTAGACGCATTCACACATGCTAGAGATGATTCTAAAGTTGGTGTCATTGTCTTAACTGGTGAAGGGGAAAAAGCTTTCTGTTCAGGTGGAGATCAGTCTGTGCGCGGTCATGGAGGATATGTGGGAGAAGATGAAATCCCTCGATTAAATGTATTAGATCTTCAACGCTTAATTCGTGTGATTCCTAAACCGGTTGTAGCGATGGTTGCTGGATACGCGATTGGTGGAGGTCATGTCCTTCATGTCGTTTGTGATTTAACAATTGCAGCAGATAACGCAATTTTCGGTCAAACTGGACCTAAAGTTGGCTCGTTTGATGCAGGATATGGTTCTGGTTACTTAGCACGTATTATCGGTCATAAAAAAGCTCGTGAAATTTGGTATTTATGCCGTCAATATGATGCTCAAGCGGCCCTTGATATGGGGTTAGTAAATACGGTCGTTCCTTATGCTCAATTAGAGGATGAAACTGTGCAATGGTGCGAAGAAATGCTGTCAATGTCTCCAACTGCCCTAAGATTCTTAAAAGCGGCGATGAATGCTGACACTGATGGGTTAGCAGGCTTACAACAAATGGCTGGAGATGCTACACTTCTTTATTATACAACTGATGAAGCTAAAGAAGGCCGCAATGCCTTTAAGGAAAAACGTAAACCTGACTTCGGTCAATTCCCGCGTTTTCCTTGATACAATTATTTATCAAGCTGTCCTTTTATCGAAGGGCAGCTTTTTCTAAAGGTGGCTAAAAGATGTATCCAAACTGGTTAGCGCAACGTGCCAAATTAACACCGAATCGAATGGCATTAACTTGTGAAGGGAAAACATGGACATTTCAACAATTATTTGACGAAGCCATTTCTCTAGCAGGCAAAATGAAGAATATCGGAGTTCAACCGAACAGTCGAATTGCCCTCCTTTCTCCCTCACATCCAGAACTAATTTTTGCCATACATGCGTGTTGGCAATTGGGTTGTGAAATTGTGTTATTAAATGAGCGATTATCAAATGATGAAATAGCTTATCAAATTGAAGATGCCCAACCATTCATCATCTTGGTGGATTCTTCTCATAAAAACAGAATTAGGAATGACGTATTAGTTACCTTGGATGAATTACTTGAAAAGAATTCAGTAGAAATTGATGTTTCCCAAGAATGGCCACTGAATCGAACCATGTCCATTATGTATACTTCTGGGACAACTGGTAGACCGAAAGGCGTTAAACAAACAGTCTTAAACCATACGACGAATGCAACAGCTTCTGCCTTTAATATGGGCATTCAAACCGATGATGTGTGGTTATGCACGATGCCAATTTTCCATATTAGTGGCCTATCAATCTTCATTCGGTCTGTGCTATACGGAAATACAGTCAAACTTTATAAGAAGTTTGATGTAACTGACATTGTAGATGATTTAGTGTCTGGTGTAGTCACACGAATTTCAGTCGTGACTGTTATGTTAGAGCGCATTCTACGTGAACTAGAAAAACGAGATGTCAAAGTATCCGATCGTTTGTGTACAATGCTTGTTGGTGGTGGGGCTGTTCCACCGAATTATTTACAAAGAGCATTTAGATTGGGCATACCAGTCTTACAAACGTATGGAATGACAGAGACCTCATCACAGACCGCCACACTTGCTCCTGAAGATGCGATTCGAAAGATTGGTTCATCTGGGAAACCTTTATATTTGAGTTCTATTCAAATTGATGGGGCAAAAAACCCTTATGATGAAGGAGAGATTTGCATTCGAGGGAACCATGTAACGCCAGGTTATATTGGAGCCTTCATGGATACCTCTTCTCAAGTAAACGGATGGTTGTTTACAGGTGATATCGGCTACTTCGATGAGGAAGGCTATCTTTTTGTCGTCGACAGACGCTCTGACTTAATCATTTCGGGGGGAGAAAATATATACCCAGCAGAAGTTGAAAATGCCATTTTACAACATCCACATATTCGTGAAGCGGGTGTCTGTGGGCTAGAGGACAAAACGTGGGGGCAAATTCCAGTAGCGTTTATTGTAAGTGACGAGGAAATCACCTTACCATTATTAAAAACATTTCTAAAACCTAAATTAGCCCCATATAAAATGCCGAAGATGGTTTATCAGTTAGAACATTTGCCTAGAAATGCGTCTAATAAACTTTTAAGAAGAGAGCTGAGAGCGTGGTTAGCATCAAAATAAAGCAAGTAATTTTATACCACGTTTGTGTCCCTTTAAAAAAGCCTTTTACAACTCATTTGCAACAAGTAAGCGAACGAGAAAGTATCTTAGTTGAAATCGTTGATGAAGAAGGAAATATTGGTGTTGGGGAATGTGTGGCGTTTTCTTCCCCATGGTATACAGAAGAAACAATTGCTAGTGCTTGGGATGTCCTTGAGAAATGGGTAGTACCTTCAATTCTTAACCATGAGTTTTTCCATCCTAATGATGCAGAAAGTTTGGTATCTCCGATTAAACGTAATCGAATGGCAAAGTCCTCAATTAACCAAGCAATATGGGACCTATATGCAAAAAAGTTAAACCGACCGCTTTGGCAAGTGATTGGAGGTACATCTAGGTCAATTGAAGCGGGGATTGTGATTGCTGCTGAAACAGAGGATGCTATGATTAGCGAAATAGAATCAGCTGTACATATGGGATATAAACGTATAAAGGTGAAACTTTCACAAAACTCAAAACCAGAGCAATTGAAAAAAATAATCGCTCAATATCCAGCGACATTATTTTTTGGTGATGCGAATGGAGCATTTACAGAAAAGACGATACCGCAGTTACAAGCACTTGATGTTTGTGGATTTACGTTAATCGAGCAACCTTTTTCGGAAGAACAAAATCGGATTTCTGCTAAGGTGCAGATTAAAATGAAGACTCCGTTTGCTTTAGATGAGAGTATTACGAGTTTTCAAGATGTAGAGGAGATGCATCATTGTAAATCAGGTAAAATCATTGTAATGAAGTTAGGAAGAGTCGGGGGACTTTCAAATGCCCTTAAAATTCATGATTATTGTTTGAAAAATAACATCCCTTTGTTCGTTGGAGGAATGATTGAGTTTGGTGTTTCAAAGGCATTTAACGTCGCATTTGCTTCGTTA
>JBFGKX010000249.1:0-3242 GCA_041576455.1 Paenisporosarcina sp.
AATGGTCACTAGGTCGATTCCAGCCTCTTTCAAAGCATCTCCGATTTCATAGGGGCTATTAAATCTAGGATAACTAGAAAGTCCTAACTCTTGTCCACCAATCATCGTTTCTTGATTCGCGACAGCGATATCTGCTCTTTCTAAAAACGGTTTTACTTTCTGAAACATAGGAGAGAAATTGTATGTGCCCTCCGGTGTTGCTCCATCTTTATACACGGATTGATGCAATAAAATATCGCCGATTGCGACAAATTTCGCATGGGTAATTTTCGGTTTTTCAATTTCTACTGTCTTTAATTTTTCCACGACCACTGGCTTAGGGCTTGTTGTTTCCATTGCCGATATGACAGGTGAGGATTCGACGAGAATGTTTGGTGCAGAGCCTTTTGAACAACCAACAAGCATGAAACATAACGTAAATACAGTTACGTATTTCTTCATTTAATTCCCCCAACATGTTTTTCATTAGTTGTAAATCGTTTAACGCAAACTTCTCTTTTAAATTAATAGGTAGTCTTAACATGAATCTCATTTTTAAAACATATGTAACAGAGTGAGAGTATATTTTGGTGATGATATTCCACTATATGGAATATCGTTAATCCCTTAAAGCTCTATATTTTGAATAACAAATGAATTTTTTAATTATTTTTTTATATTTGAAAAATGACGATTAATTTCCGTTAAAAGCCTTGTATAAGTATATTCGAACTGTTTTCTGAAAAATAATACCCTTTAAATGATAGCGTTTTCATGTATGTTTATCGGTTAAAATGTATGAATAATTTTTATCCGAATTTTATGTCAAAGAGTTTTTTATGCTATACTAGTCAGAAATTGAAAGTGTACATGCGATGAATTTGGTGAAAAACCCTTTCGTAACAGAATGAACATCTTTCAGCAGATTAATAGAGAGGGGACGTTTAGATGACAAGAAATGGATATCCGATTCAGCAAGGACTATATGATCCTGCCCATGAACACGAAGCATGTGGGATTGGAATGATTGCAAATATTAATGGAAAACAGACACATAGCATTGTACAACACGCAGTGACCATCCTATGTAACTTGGAGCATCGTGGAGGACAATCGGCGGATACGAGCACTGGAGATGGCGCAGGGATCTTAACGCAAATTCCACATCGATTTTTCCAAAAACAATGTGAGAAAGAAAACATCACATTGCCAAAAGAAGGCGAATACGGAGTAGGCATGGTGTTTTTACCAAAAGATCATGAAACACGCATGAAAAGCAAAGAAATATTTGAGCGAATCATTGCTGAAGAGGGTCAAATCTTTCTTGGATGGCGTCCTGTTCCAATAAACGATTCATTCGTCGGCAAGGTCGCAACCAAAACGAAACCCACCATTCGACAAGTCTTTATTCAACTAGTCGATCCGTCTAAAGACCCGATGAATTTTGAACGAAAGTTGTATGTCATTCGCAAGCGAATTGAGAAAGAAATGGCAAGTCTCAAAGAATTCGAAGATGTGTACATCAGTAGTTTATCGACGCGGACAATCGTTTATAAAGGCATGTTGATCCCCGAACAACTGGATTCGTTTTACATCGACTTAAATCACCCTGACTTCAAATCTGCTTTAGCACTTGTGCATTCTCGTTTTAGTACGAATACTTTCCCAAGCTGGAAGCGATCTCACCCAAATCGCTATTCCATCCACAATGGAGAATTTAATACATTGCGCGGCAATGTCAACTGGATGCATGCACGCGAGCAACTTTGTGAGTCCGAAGTGTTTAGTCGTGAAGATTTTGAAAAAGTGTTACCGGTTATCGATGCGGATGGAAGTGACTCCTCGATGTTTGATAACTGTTTTGAGTTTTTACATTTGTCTGGGCGTTCCCTCGCACATACAGCCATGATGATGGTGCCAGAGCCGTGGGCAAACGATCAAACCATTCAAAAAGAAAAACGCGATTTTTATGAATACCATAGTACTTTAATGGAACCATGGGATGGACCGGCTGCCCTCGTCTTTACGGATGGAAACCAAATTGTTGCCTGTCTAGACCGAAATGGACTTCGACCAGCCCGTTATTATGTAACGAAAAGTGGCATGATTGTGATGGGTTCTGAAGTAGGGGCGTTGGATATTTTCTCAGATGACATTGTCTACAAAGAAAGACTGGCGCCTGGAAAAATTCTATTAGTGGATTTGGAGAAAGGAACGATTGTCCCTGACGATGAAGTTAAACTTCAAATTGCTTCTGAACAGCCGTATAAAGAGTGGCTGACGAATATGAAGAACTTAGAAGATATCCCAGAAGCGAGTGAGCAACCACCCGTTCATGTAGGGGAGCAATTGCTAAAACAACAGCTCGCTTTCGGCTATACGAGAGAAGAACTGAATAAGATCGTAAAACCTCTTGTGTTGGAGGGCAAAGATCCGGTCGGTTCGATGGGGTATGACTCACCACTTGCTGTGTTATCTAAAAAGCCACAATTGCTTTATAACTACTTTAAACAGTTGTTTGCACAAGTCACGAACCCGCCGATTGATGCGATTCGCGAGAAAATTATTACGATGGTTGAGACGACGATTGGTGCAGAAGGAAACTTAGTAAATCCCGATGCAAATAGTTGTAATCATATACGCTTAAAAACCCCAGTACTAACGAATGGACAGTTAGAAAAACTTCGTCAACAGAAGCTTGATGGATTCAAAACAATGACATTATCCACGTTATTTGAAGCGAAAATCGAGCAAGGCAGTTTGGAGAATGCTCTAGAAGTTTTATTTGAAAAGGCCGACCGTGCAGTAGAAGAAGGAACCACGTTATTAATTTTGTCTGACCGAGGGGTGACGGAAAATCTAGCGGCGATGCCAGCACTTCTTGCAGTTTCTGGCTTACATCACCATTTGATTCGCCAAGGAACTCGAACGAAAGTTAGCATTCTATTAGAATCAGGTGAACCAAGAGAAGTGCATCATTTTGCTACGCTTCTAGGTTATGGTGCGGAAGGAATTAACCCGTATCTTGTATTTGATTCCGTACGTGAATTGATGGACAAAGGCGAAATCCAAGTGGACTCCCTAGATCAAGCGGTGGACAACTATATTCATTCGGTAACAGATGGTGTCATTAAAGTCTTATCAAAAATGGGTATTTCCACAATACAAAGTTATCGAGGTGCGCAAATTTTTGAAGCGGTAGGCATTCATATGGATGTCATTAATAAGTACTTCACACGTACTTCTTCACGTTTAGGTGGAAT
>JBFGKX010000250.1:0-3205 GCA_041576455.1 Paenisporosarcina sp.
TGGATACTTTTCCATCAAGGTTAACTTAACATCCGAAGCACTGTACGCATCGTACACTTGTGCGATTAAGACGTGTTGTGACATTTGTACATCATCTCGTTGAAACATTGTTCCGTCCAATAATTGAAATCCTTCAATCGGGTCAATACGTAATGCATTAAAAATGGGGTCTAAAAAACTTTGCCCCCCTACAATATTCAGTTCAATGCGCCCTTCTTTTTCAGCATCTACTAACCACTGTACCGTTTGTTCTGCCACTAGTGGATGTCCAGGGACTGCATAAAATAGTGGTCCCTCCTGTGATAAAGTAATTAACGTCTCAACTATTTCTCTGTATACCGCTTCAAAACCATCATGTTTTTCATAAATAACATCAAAACTTTCATATGTAATGCCTTCTTTTTTCAACTCTTGTAATACTGGATGCTCAGCAGTTCTCACATAGAGTCGTTCTGCTTTTAACAACGCTTTATATATTCCAAGTGGCAATTGCTCTAAATCTCCTGCTCCTAAGCCAATTACTGTTACTAAGTTCACTTACTTCACTTCTTTCTATTTTTACTGTTTACCCATAATTGGATCATGGCCATCTTTCTTCCAAGTGGCAATAAAAACCACTCTTTCGTTGCAATAATCTGGCTCTTAGCCGTGTAAAGTAAAAAAACAGTTGCCCCTATCGCTACACTTGTAAGTACTGTAAACATGGCACCTAATCGACTTGAGAACTCTGAAAACAGCCACCTATCCGCTATTAACATCCAGGTTAACACCGAGACAATCATGAGAAAGGATGCCACGACTAAGTGACCGTAGAATTTGACGGAAGCAAAACGAATTCTTAAAATTGAATTTACATATAAGTACAAACTAATTGTAATAAAAGCGAATCCAACATTGCCACTAATAGCTGCACCTATTATTCCAAATTCAGGGAGAAGCCACGTATTGCATATCCATTTCAGTATCAATCCGCATACTAGAAAAATTGCAGGAAAAATTACTTTTCCTAATCCTTGTAACACGGAGGTCATCGTTAAAATCATCGAAAGCCAAAAAATTTGAATGCAGTACACCATTAAAGTAGCTGATAAATCTCTCGTTTCAAATAACATTTCGTTAAGCGGAGGTAAAACCAAAATCAACCCTAATGTCGATGCCGTTCCGAATAAAAGAGCAATTCGAAACGTTAATTGTGCATAAGGGATTGCAGTTCGTCCGGTCTTTTTTTGTGTGGTGTGCGCAATCAACGGAACAATCGAAAGAGATAAAGTAGATGCGATTAAAATCCCCATTTGTACCAGAGGTAAGCCCCTATCATAAATACCTTTCGTTTCCATTGCAGTGACGCGGTCTATACCCAATTCCATTAAACGACTAAATACCGTGAATGAATCGACTAGTTGAAAAAACAATAAAATGAGTGAACTCATACTTACACTCAAGCTAATGATCGTTAATTCCTTAATAATTCGACTAACTGGCGCACTGTTTGATGTTCGTTTAAATCGATTTAAAGATAATTTTTTTCTTAAAAAAATGAGCAACAGAATTATTCCAGCGACCTCACCTACGATGGCACCTATTAAAGCCGTACTTCCAGCCGTATAAAGAGATGCTCCTGTTTTCACAACAATCCATGTTCCTATTAAAATCACGATGACCCTAACAGTTTGCTCGACAACTTGACCATACGCAATGGGTTCCATTCGGCCTTCCGCTTGAAATGAACCTTTTAGCAGTGCAAGAAAAGGCATCAATAACACTACAAATGACCCTGTTCTCAATAGTTGAGCAAGTTCTTTGTCACCCATCCAACGAGCTAACACATCTGCACCCGCAAATAGGATGGTAAAACTAAAGATTGAGATAACGCTTAAATAAATAAACGCGACATATAAAATGGTCGCTCTTTGACTCGAGTGTGAACTATCATGTGAATCAGCTAAAAGTTTGGATATGGCGACAGCAAATCCATAGGATGTCCAAACAGTTAACAATCCAATAAAAGGATATACTTGCTGGTATATATAAAACCCTTGATCTCCTACAATGTTTTGAAAAGGAATTCGATATACCGCGCTTAATGCTTTGACGATTAAGGCAGCAATCGTCAACAAAACTGCGCCTTTCATAAATTTTTGCATCGTCCAATCGTTGTTCATTGTGGTTCCCCATTCCAGTCAAACATTGGCTAAATCAGGTGCTAAAAACCCTTAATTTAGACCACTTTTAATAAAATTACATTGCCATTTAATGATTTCGACCTTAGCGTTTTTTCTTTTTGCCATCTTTAATTTTGATGACTATATTATAACATGAAAAAAACGTCTTCTTCTGGGATTAAGAAGACGTTTTAGACTGTAGACAAACAATAGAACGATTGAATATCGCTGTATACGATTTAAAAAACGTATACAAAAACGTTATTTTCCTTTGCGGCGGAAGCGTTGCACCGGTATGATTTCTATCGTCACCTTCACGCGAACCTCTTCATATGATGAAAACTGTAGGATGGGAGACTATTTCTCAAGACCCCTTTGGAAAAACGAATCAAGTTAACCTCCCACAGGCTAAACTATCATATACAGGTAAGTCTAGAAGGCTAGCGTTTCGTCCGTCGAACGTGAAATAAGTAGCCGACCATTATATTTTTTGATAGAAGGCAAAAGATATTAATCTATAATTTAGACATTCACTTGATTAGTATCTTTTGCCAACAAGAGGCTTGGACATAATTAGTTTCAGTTTACGCAAAAAGAGAAATTGCACAGCGCAATTTCTCTTTTTGCGTTTTATTTTGAAAATATCCTGCGAGGCATTATCCTTGTACCGCATATTTTCTTAAATTTGTGGCCATTAATGCGAGGCCAATTTCGTTTTCGACTTTCGGCTTTCCGCGAACAGAAAATCTTGTGAAACCAAAATTTGCCTTCAAGAATCCGAAAACTGGCTCTACGTGAAGCTTACGTTGACGGTAAATAGCTGCTGTTTCTTCTTCAAGATGATGTGCTACTTCAGATAACGCTTTTATCGATAGCTGTTCATCATTTTCGCGTTTTATTTCAGGGATGATTTGATGTTCAAGTAACTCGTCGTAAAGTTTATTCGATTTTTCTATGAGGGTAGCGTGATGTCTTTCCACTGATTTTTTCCAGACAAATGTGAATTTATTGGCATTCGCCTCAATCTTTGTACCGTCGATAAA
>JBFGKX010000251.1:0-3190 GCA_041576455.1 Paenisporosarcina sp.
AAAACAAGACAGCCAGTATTTAAAAGGTTGTTTAATAATTTCTAGGTAAAGTACTTTTTCAATCGTATGCAGTTACTTTCGCTAATTTAACAATTAAAAGAATGGCATATGAATGAAATGACCGACTCCTATGGGATAGCGAAGACGTCGAAATCCACTCGAGCAGAGCTCGAGTTAGTTCGGCGCGAGCCCACGGAAAGCGGTCATTTCATGAATATATCTCTATATAATGCTCCGAGAAATATGATAATCGATTATCTCTTACGTCTTCCTCTGTAAGGTTTTCACTTAAACCTCATACACAAATTAACCCACCTAAACGATTGCTTTAGGTGGGTTAATTTGATTAGTTTTAGTGGATGTACTTACATGGTTGAAAGTTGAAGCGGGTTTTATCATTAATAAATTAGGTACTCATCAATCCACTGGCGGGTGAATTGGAATCGAAATGGTATCTTCAAAAGAAAGCGCCAATAAAATCGATTTCTCAGAAGAATAATGATTGTTTGCGAATAACGATAAAACAAGAATTAACGTAAAAAGAACTGTTTTTTTCATTGGGTACACTCCTCAAATTATGTATTGTACTGCTTTTTCGTACTGTTCTTCTTTTTTGTAATACTCGGAAAGCACATGGGCAAACGTATGATACGCTTCTTTCAAATCATCCATCTTCGCTGTATAAGGCACTACTTTCTCTTCCAAGAAAGACATTGCCTTGTCCTTTTGATCATCTAGTAGCAACAAATAATACGTTGCGTACAGTTGATAATGGGTCACTTTTAAGTGATTCGCCTCTTCCTGTAATTTGTGGAAGTGATCTCGGCAATCACTCCATTTTTTCAGACGATACTCAGTCACCGCAATATTGTATAAGCTGAGTAAATAGTGAGTCGAGTCATTTGAAAACGTCTTTACGCTTTTCTTAAAGTACGTCAAAGCAATGAGATAGTCCCCCATTTTATACCGAAGATCTCCGATATTATGGGTAATTTGTGGAAGTAGCTCATGTCGTCGAAGTAATTCAGCGTTTCGCAACAAATGGTCATAGCACTCTAAGGCTTCATCATAAATCTTGGACTGTGTATAGTTAATGGCTAAGGACATTTGCACATGAAGAATTCGTTTGTAGTTAAATTGATTTTTAAAAAACTCCAATGCTTTTCTTCCATAATAAATGGCATGTCCTGTTTGTTCCAAATAGCCCTTATTCACAGCAAGATGATAGTAGATATCCCCTTCAAAAGGATTAATCCCAGCGTTTTCTTGAATAATTTGCGTTAGCTTCTCATCTGCTTCTCCATACTTTCCTCTTAACATTAAAGCTATCGCAGAGAAATAGGAAAGTAAATACTTTTCATGTTGGGAAAAATTTTGCTTCTGTGCATTTAACCATTTAATTTGATCGCTCGCAATCGATAAATCTTTAGTAAATAGAAAATAGCGCAATTTATAAATCTCATACAAATACATATATTCCGTAAATCCGATAATCTCTTTAAACCTTTCTAACTCTTCAAATGCTTGCTCTGCCTGCATTTCTTCTAAGTAATGAATATGCTGAAGTAATTGTTTCAAGATAGTTATGATTTGCTTCTCACTATTCTCTACATCTTGCACATCAATCTCGAGTTTCCTCAATAAAAGACGGATGGTTTCTGCATTCGCTTCTTTGCTGTTATTTTCAATTTTACTCAGATGAGGGATTGAGCAAATGCCTGTAGCGAGCCAGTTTTGTGTCATACCTAGCTTCGTGCGGTGATATTTTATTAAAGAGCCGATTTGCATCGCTTCACCTCTTCCCTATTATTTTACATATATAAATTTAATATTTTAAAATTTTCCCAATAAACAAAACTATTATCTTATGCTAGCTTTAAATTAGCAACAAAAAAATACAAGATTCGACAAAGGAGAAGATAAACATGAAGAAATCGACGAAAATTTTGATGAGTGCCTTACTTACTGCAAGCCTTGCGTTGCCGACAATGGGTGCAAGCGCAGCAACACAATCGGACAATTCAGTTGAAAAGATCCGTGTGTATGTCGAAGCGAACAATGCTTCCACTAAAGAAGCATTAAAAAAGCAATACCAAGTAAGATGGGAACTAAGTGAGTATGGGTTCTCGACCGATATGAATGAAAATCAATTTGCTGCCCTGCAGAAGAACAAAAATGTTACCGTAACGAAAGTTCAAGAAGTTTCCTTAGATAATGAAGCACGTGCCACACAGAGTCAAAATCAACTTCTTGCGGCGGAATATCCAACACATCAAACACCTTGGGGCATTAAAGCGATCTATAATAATAGCAATCAAACCACAACGACTGGAGGCGCAGGCATTAACATTGCTGTGCTAGATACAGGTGTTTACACTGGACATTACGACTTGAAAAACACAGTTGAACAATGTAAAGATTTCACACAAGTCATCTCCTTAACGAACAATAGCTGTACAGACGGCCACGGTCATGGCACGCATGTTGCAGGTACAGCATTAGCAGATGGCGGAAGTGACAAAGCTGGCATCTACGGGGTTGCGCCAGACGCAGACCTATGGGCATACAAAGTTTTAAACGATGCAGGATCAGGTTTCTCTGATGACATCGCAGCAGCCATTCGTCACGTTGGCGACCAATCAGTAGCGACTGGCACAAAAACAGTTATCAACATGTCTTTAGGTTCTTCAGGCAATAACAGCCTGATCTCAAGCGCAGTCACGTACGCTTACGACAAAGGCGTATTAGTCGTAGCAGCAGCAGGTAACGACGGTTCAGCTGAAGGCACAATCGGTTACCCAGGAGCTCTTGTCAATGCAATAGCGGTCGCATCACTTGAAAATGTTCAACAAAACGGCACATATCGTATCGCCAACTACTCATCTCGTGGCTACTCTGCAACTGACGGTGACTATATCATCCAACAAGGTGACGTAGAAGTTTCAGCACCAGGCTCAGCAGTCTACTCAACATGGAACACTGGTGGCTACAACACCATCAGCGGCACATCAATGGCAACGCCACATGTTGCAGGACTTGCAGCTAAACTATGGGCATCAAACCCATCTTGGTCAAACACAACATTGCGCACAGACATTCAAAACCGTGCCAAAAACTACGACATCAAAGGCGGAACTGGTGCAACAACAGGTGACGACTACGCATCAGGCTTCGGCTTCGCACGCGTACA
>JBFGKX010000252.1:0-3167 GCA_041576455.1 Paenisporosarcina sp.
CATTAGCTGATCCAACAGCTTCTTGTAAAGATGTTGTCTCAACCTTTAAAACATTGACCGAAGTTGTTAAGCTATCTGTGGCTTCTAATATATCCGCTTTCACTAGCCTATTTGCAGTAAGTAAACCTTCTATTAACCTTAAATTAGTTTCCACTTCAAGAGTAAACGGATTCGGTGAACCACTTTCCCTTGCATAATAAGTATTAAGTGCTGCATTTGCACTTGTTACAGCGTCATTAGCTGCTCCAACAGCTGCTTGTAAAGATGCTGTTTCATCTACTAAAGCATTGACCGAAGTTGTTAAACTACCAGTGGTTGCTAAAATATCCGCTTTCACTAATCCATCTGCAGTTAGTAACTCTTCTAGAGCCTCTAAATTCGTTTCCACTTCAAGAGTAACCGGATTCGGTGATCCCTTTGCCCCTGTATAGTAATCTTCAAGCGCTGCATTCGCATCTACTACAGCGTCATTAGCTAATGCAACAGCAGCTTGTAAAGATGCTGTTTCATCTGTTAAAACATTAACTGAATTTGTTAACCTTTCTGTCGCTGCTAAAATATCCCTTGTTACTAGCCTTCTTGCACTTAGTACTACTCCTATATTTAATAAATTTAATTCTACTTCATTGGTCAATTCAGTTGGTGAACCTTTTGCCTGTGTATAGGCTTCTAGTGTCGAAATCGCCTGTTCTACCGCTGTATTTGCGGCTTGGACAGCTGCATGTAAGTTCGTTAACAATCTTTCCGTTTCTGATTGCAATGCCAAAATCGAAGCATTTAAATTAGCCGTTTTCGCTTGAATGTCTGCTTTTACTTTAGGCGTTGCACTTAAAGCTGCTTGTAATTCGGAAACATTCTGCTCCAGTGAAATATATGCTTCATCGACTGTTTCACCGAACGCTTGAGAGAAAGCTTCTTTTGCTAAATTAGCATTCGCAATTGCTGATTTGGCAGAGGCGATCACTACTTGTAAACCTGACGGTGATGACGAATAGTTTATAATATCTGGGTTCGTTTTCCCATTTATATTTGCAATGGACCATTTGACTTGATCATAATTTCGGAAAATCTCTCTCAAAGGCATATCATGAAGCATTATTAAATTTGAAATGAGTGTCTGCGGTTTTAACCCGATTTTTGCGAGCTTATCTTTCAAATCCATTACCGAAATTTGTCCATGAATGTCTAAATTGATCTCTCGACTATTTTTAGTTGGAAGAATGTTTAGACGTAGGATATTAGCAAGCCCAGTTAAAGAGCTATCGTTTTGATTAGACATGTTAACTTCTCCAACAGATCCATTGATATTTACAAGATCTGCCCCAGTTCGAAGATTTAACTTGTGAATCTTACACTCAGGTGTCGATGTTACATTTGAATTAGAAGAGATGGTGATTTCATGTAGGTGTGTACCGCCTGTTGTCTTAATCAAGATATTGGGTCTATTTAAGTCAACAAAGTGTATGTTGGAGTTATTAATGAGGATTTGAGTAGGGTTTTGAATTGTTGCGGTTTTTGCTTGCTCAGCAGATATGGACTTCGTTAACGCTTTATAAACCTTGTCAAGACTTGCGACACTGGCAGCTCCATCATTAATGGTCATTTTACCTTCAACCGTTAACTGATTGGACATAAATTGATGTTGAATTTCTGTCCCAATTTCAAGATTCCCAGTCACCACTAAATTGTTAAGGGAAATATAATCTCCTGAAACTTTTACATCTCCTAGAATTTCAGCTCCTTTTGCATCTAATTGTACTAATGCCTTTTGTGTACCAAAATTTGTGAGTTCCAGATAGGAAACAGACGTAATCACGTCTTGTTTTGCTGTGAATTTAATGACTGCATTTTTCAATGCCGCTTCGTTTGTGGAACTAAAAAGTCCTTTTAATGAAGAGTCAACTTGATAACTAACCCCATTAATTGACACTTGTTGATCCGATACTTTTTCAATGACGAATGATTTTGTCACTTGTTTGCCTAACTCTGCGCGGTGAACAAATAAGGCAATTTGCCCTCTCGTTAAGAAGGAATCCGAGCCGAAAGACGTCTTTGTTTTTCCAAGGGTCAAATGATTGTCAATTAATGCGCCAACATATCCACTGTACCAAGAATTTGTAGGTACATCTGTAAATTTCTTAGCTGATTCTTTATTTTCTTTTAATCCATACGCCAATGAAATGACTTTAGAAAATTCGGCTCGTGTCATTGGTGCATTTGGGTTGAAATTTTTCTGCTTATCGCCATGCATAATGCCAGCTTCAACTAAAGCCGCTACTGCGTCGTAATACCAGCTCTCTTTTTTCACATCCAAAAATCCAGGATTTTTAGCTTTTCCACTTGCTAAATTCATGGATTTTGCAATGATGGATGCCACATGCGCTCGCGTGACTTCGCGATATGGTTTAAATGTGCCATCCTTGTACCCTTTTATTATGCCTTTACTAGCCAAATAAGTAACCGCATCAAAATAGGTGGAGTCTTTTTTCATATCGGCAAGCCCTGTTCCAACAGTATTCGATGCGTACACATTATACGGAACAATAGAACTAGCAACAACAGCAGTCGAAACAGCCATTGCAATAAATTGGTGCCTTGATATTCCTTTTCTCAAATGCAATCCTCCTGATATATCATTTTCTCAGTGTTAAGAGTTATTTATCGAACCATAGCGGTAGCAATAGGTCACATATTTCAATCCAAATTTTTCTTGTAGCTTAATCCATGTATGACCTCCTCAAAAGAACAATAATTCTTTTGCCTTAATGTCGAATTCCGACTTACTTTCAACCTCGCCTAGAATTTCAAGTGCGCAGATTTCTTTCCACAAGAAAGATGGATACTTTGTTTATGAAAGAATCTCCTACAAGAATTTATGGCTATCTCCAAATTAAATGTATGCCAAAAGTAATTGAAAGATGAACACATCCTGTAACTTTATAGGAGAATTTGTAACTTTGAAATGTGGATTTTATAAAGATGTGTATTATTCTACAAATTCTGAACCAATAATAATGAAGATTTATATATTATTCATAGCGAATTGAAGTGTTTTTGGTGGAAAAGTCGTCCTTTCAGACGTCAGTGCCTATTTTTCCGACGTGAAGTCACATTAGTCAGACGTGACCCATGATTATTCAGACGTCATGGGATTAGGATGAAATGAA
>JBFGKX010000253.1:0-3161 GCA_041576455.1 Paenisporosarcina sp.
AAGCATACTGCAAGCGATTAGCGATTCCAACTTCAGCTAACTGCCTCCAGGTTGCCAGCGTAAGCCACAAATAAAGAACATTTGTGTCTCACACAGGCACGCCTTACAGGTGTAGGGATTTAGGGTGTTCCGCAAGAATGGAGGAGAGGATGCGAGCCACAATTTGAAGAGCAATTGTGTCTCTTCATCAGAGGAAGCATGCTGCAAGCGATTAGCGATTCCAACCTTAGCGAACTGCCTCCAGGTTGCCAGCGTAAGCCACAAATAAAGAACATTTGTGTCTCACACAGGCACGCCTTACAGGTGTAGGGATTTAGGGTGTACCGCAAGAATGATCGTCAGTCAGCATCAGTCACATTTAATTAGAAGGACAACTTATTAAAATGAAAAATGCCTGTCGGCAGTCCGACAGGCATCCACATAATCTTTATCCTAAAGTAAGCAAATCTCGTAAATCATCATCACCAAGCTCAGTTATCCATTGACTTGATTGAATCAGGTCCTCTGACAATGCTTGTTTATCCGATAATAATTTGTCGATTTTTTCTTCAATAGTCCCAATGGTCACGAACTTATGCACATGAACAAAACGAGTTTGTCCAATGCGATACGCACGGTCCGTTGCTTGATTTTCAACTGCTGGATTCCACCAACGATCAGCATGTAACACATGATTCGCAGCTGTTAAATTCAGGCCGGTTCCACCCGCTTTCAGTGACAAGATGAAGACAGGGAATTCTTTATCTTGGAAAGCTTCTACTAACCGGTCACGCTGAGCTTTTGGCATACTGCCCGTTAAGAATGGAGGATCAATGTCATGTAACTCACTTAAACAATGTTGCAATAAATGCCCCATCCCAATATATTGGGTGAAAATAAGGCATTGTTCACCACGTGCAGCAATTTCAGCAGCAAGTGTCACAATGCGCGCTAACTTTTCAGAACGCTCCATCATATACTCCGCTTCACCAAACCCCTCTTTCAGATAAAGGGCTGGGTGATTACACAATTGCTTCAGCTTGCTTAACATTTTTAAAATGAGGCCTTTTTTCTCAAAGCCCGTTAACGTCTCGAGTTTAAATAACGTCTCTTGAATTAAGCTCTCGTAAAGAGCAGCTTGCTCGGTCGTTAATGGGCAATATTCTCGTTGCTCTTGTTTATCAGGCAAGTTTAATAGCAAATCTGGATCTTGTTTCGTCCGTCTCAATAAGAATGGACGAATTTTTGCACGTAGTTTTTGCTTATGATTTTCAGATTCATCACGCTCAATAGGCGCAATGTAGTTCTCTTGAAACTTTCTAAAACTTCCTAAATACCCTTTATAAATGAAATCAAAAATCGCCCATAATTCAGATAAACGGTTTTCAACTGGAGTACCGGTCAACGCTAGATGATGTTCCCCGCGTAATTTTCGGATTGCTCGACTTTGTTTCGTATGCATATTTTTAATGTTTTGAGCTTCATCCAAGGTCACACTTGCCCATTCAATTTCACTTAACGCATCAGCATCTTGAGATGCCGTACCAAATGTCGTTAAGACCACGTCTGGTTTGATATGACTAAGTTCGACAGCGAGCGACTCATCTTTAGAGCGGGTTTGACCGTAATGAACATGGACATCCAAGTCAGGCGCAAAACGTGCCAATTCTTTTTGCCAGTTTCCTAAAACTGACGTCGGGCAAATAATAAACGATGGTTTTTGTGTCTGTTTTGTCCGGTGCACATGTAATAAGTAGGCAATCAACTGCACGGTTTTTCCAAGACCCATATCATCAGCTAAACACACACCAAATCCTTGCTCGCGCATGAAAATCAACCAGTCAAAGCCTTGTTGTTGGTAAGGACGTAATGGCGTTAATAAATGAGGAGAAATGGTTGTTGTTGGCAATCCTTTTTTATCTTGCAACTGCTCTAAATATTTTTGCAATGATTGATTGAGTTCAAATTGGAATAAAGGATCTTCTTCTTCCTCACTACTCTCTTCATCAAGTACCAGTGTATCTGGCAACTCACGGAAAAGTAATTCTTTCACTGTCCAGTTTTCCGTTTCTGTTTGGTCCATCAACTGACGAATTTCATGCATCCAGTTTGAATCAATTCGAAACCACTCGTTCCCCGCTCGAATATATTCACGGTTTTCTTCTACCATTTGCTTGAATTGGTCTTCTGTAATCGCTTGGCCATTTAAAGAGAAATGCCAATCAAACGTTAGAATTTCATTTAAGCCAGCTGTTGTTTTAAATGAAGCGGTTTTCGCATTGGATTTCACACGAAGCTTTGATTCTTTTACGGCTTTTAACCAAGCAGGTAGAATGACTTCAAAACCAAGTGCTTGCAAACGAGCTGCATCGTCACGTAAGAAATGTCGCACATCCAAATCTGTTAACGTACGTGATAAAAAACGATCCGCATCTGATTCGATATTCATTAAATCGAGCATATTGGCTTGAGTTTCATACACATAAGATGCATGAGCTTTCCATTTATCAGGGAGAGCTTCCGCGATTAAAGCATCACGCTTTCGAAAAGCTGGTGTCCAATGCACTGAACTTTTCTTTCCACGTAATACAGTTTCAAGAACCCAGGCATCAGATAAGGATTCAGGCTCACTAAGACGAAGGGCAACATTTACATCTGATTGACCACTTTGAGCTTGTAGAGGCCATCCTCCTTGTTGGAAGAAAGGCAAGAGCGTCGGAATATCCGTAAGTGTTAAACCGGCAGTATAGAGCTTTTGAAGAATTGCAGATGTAAGAATCTCTTTCGCATCCGGTGCAATATCTTCTGACGTTAAGACCAGTGAGCCTTCATCAAATGTAATGTCGTTCCACAAGGTAGGAGACGACCAAAAACTTGAAGCCTGTTGAAATGTTGAAATCGCAATATCATCTTCTTGTGAATGGCCACTAATGTGGACATACGGATGCTTACTTAAAGGGGAAAACAATTCCACTAATTCTAAAGAAGAGAAGCGGGTGTCCTCATCGTGATGCAAGCCGTAAAAAGATCCTTCATGTTGAAAGGAAAGAAATGATATCCAATGTTCCGTAAATAGACGCATGCCTTCTTCATTAAAAGCATGCACTTCTGTAAAGCCATCGTCCATTTGTTCAAACGACAAAATTAAATTTTTCATGAAAGGCGATACTCGGGAAGTCATA
>JBFGKX010000254.1:0-3138 GCA_041576455.1 Paenisporosarcina sp.
CTAATAAGATATATCAGGAAATTGGTTATCAAAAAATCGCAGACTCTGTTCATGTTGAATTTGTGTAGATAGAGGTGTAAATCTTGGATTTAGAACAATTAAAAGCCTGGTGTGCAAGTAACGAAGGGGCTCAGTATGATTATCAAAAGGACTGGAATGCAGAGCGTTTTTTTGTCGGTGGGAAAATGTTTGCCATGTTAGGGAATAATAAAGAAGGCAGCCCTATCATTTCGTTAAAATGTGATCCCCAAAAGGCAGAAATGCTTCGGGAAGAATATGAAGAAATCAATCCTGGGTATTATATGAATAAGACCCATTGGAATTCTCTTTCATATAACGGGAACTTAGCACCTGAGGTTTTCCAAGAATGCATCACACATTCATATGAATTGGTCTTTAAAGGACTAACCAAAAAATTGCAAAGAGAGATCATCAACTCATAAATTCTCTTTTTAATAAAAAATGAACTAAATAGGCATATTTTAAAAGTTTTAGGGTAATTGAAAGAGGATATATAATTTGATGCTTAAAGGGGCTGACGCTGTGATTCGATTTGACCAAGTTACGAAGCGCTTTAATGATGGAACCGAAGCATTAAAAGACGTTTCATTAACGTTGCCAACAGGCAAGTTAACGGTGATCATTGGTCCAAGTGGATGCGGTAAAACCACTCTTATGAAAATGATTAACCATTTAGAAGTACCAACATCTGGGGATGTATTGATTGATGAACAATCTATTAAGGACCGTGATGAAGTAGAACTTAGACGTTCTATTGGCTATGTGATTCAACGTATTGGTTTATTTCCGCATATGACCATTGCCAAAAACGCTGCACTTGTTCCTACGTTAAAAGGCTGGGATGCTGAAAAAACGCAAGCACGTGTTAGTGAACTGATGAATATTGTGGGCCTTGACCCGGATACATATTTACATCGCTACCCACTTGAACTTAGTGGGGGACAGCAACAACGAATAGGGGTTGTCCGTGCACTTGCTGGAGACCCTAATATTATCTTGATGGATGAACCATTTAGTGCGCTTGATCCAATTAGCCGAGAGCAGCTTCAGGATGAATTAAGAAATCTCCAAAAACGTATTCAAAAAACCATTGTGTTTGTTACTCATGATATGGATGAAGCCTTAAAAATAGCCGATCATATCATTATGCTACGTGCTGGAAAAGTGGAACAAATTGGTTCTCCAACTGAAATTATTCACGCTCCTGCAAATGAGTTTGTGAAAAATTTTATTGGACAGGAAAGAATTAATCGAAAGCGGTCATTTGGGAATCGGGATATTGCTGAGCTGAGTGCCTATTATATTCAAACAAAAACAAGTGAGCAGGTTGTCGCGATAAGTTCTAAAGATGATGTAGCAACGGCCATTCGGTTGCTAGAGCAACCACAAACAGATGTGTTAGCAGTTTACGCAAATGAAGAGTTTGTTGGTTATATCGATCAAACGTCATTATTAAAAGCAGTAGTCTCAAAGGAAGAGGGTGTTCCTTCCCATGACTGATTTTTTAAATACACTACAAAGTCGTTCTGACCTCATCCAACAAGCGTTCTTAGAACATATTTATTTATCATTTGTCGCACTCGCGGTTGGCATTGCCATTTCATTGCCGTTGGGCATAATCATTGCAAGGTATCGAAAATATGCAGAACCAGTGATTGGGGTTACTGCCATTTTTCAAACGATTCCAAGTTTAGCGTTATTCGGATTTTTAGTACCACTTATGGGAATTGGTTCTAATACTGCTCTGATTGCCCTCATTATTTATGCACTCCTGCCAATTCTCCGAAATACTTTTACGGGCTTAACGAGTGTAGACACTTCAATAATTGAAGCGGGGCGTGGAATGGGAATGACACGAACTCAAATTTTAAAGCAAATTGAATTTCCCTTGGCATTGCCTTTTATTATGGCCGGGATTCGTACAGCCACTGTCTTAACGGTCGGAATTGCTACGCTCGCTACTTTTGTTGGTGCAGGTGGTTTAGGTGATGTCATTTACCGTGGGTTGCAATCGTACAACAATTCACTAGTTTTAGCTGGTGCACTGCCGGTTGCATTACTTGCAATTACGTTTGATGCTTTGTTGAAATGGGTTGAAAAGAAAGCTACACCAAAAGGAATGAAAACACATTAGGAGGAAATGTTTATGAAAAAAAGATTAGCAGGGTTAATCGGATTAGCCATTTTCACATCAGTTGCTTTAACGGGCTGCGGTTCTACAAAGGGTACTGAAGGAGAAGTGAGTGATCCAATCATTTTCAGTGGGAAATTATTCACAGAACAATTTATTTTGCCGCAAATTTTGGGTCAGTATGTTGAAGCTAAAACGGACTATGATGTGGAATATAAAGATGGACTAGGAGAAGTAGCCATTTTGACACCAGCACTTGAAAAAGGTGACATCGATGTATATGTAGAATATACAGGCACAGGCTTACAAGCGGTTCTGCAAGAAGAGCTTAAACAAGGCGAAAGTTCAGAAAGCATTTTAGAACGTGTTCGTAAAGGATATGAAGAGAAATTTGGTGTAATGTGGTTAGAGCCACTTGGTTTTGAAAATACGTATACGTTAGCTTACAGTAAAGACAAATCGTATGAAGCGGATACATATTCAGATTTAGTGGAAGCTTCAAAGTCACAAGAAATTGTATTCGGTGCACCTCACGCATTTTATGAGCGACCTGGTGATGGCTTTGACGCGTTAGTAAAAGTGTATCCTTTTGAGTTCTCTAAAAAAGAAAGTTTAGACCCTAACGTAATGTATGAAGCTGTTAAGCAAGGTGATGTTGATGTGATTACAGCATTTTCTACAGACGGTCGTATTGAACGTTTTGACTTAGCGATTACGAAAGATGACAAAGGCTTCTTCCCTAAATATGATGCAGCCCCACTGGTTCGTAAACAAACACTTGAAACGTACCCAGAACTTGAAGCTGTGTTAAACGAATTAGCTGGAAAAATTTCAGTAGAAGATATGCAAAAAATGAATTCACGTGTTGATATTGATGGAGAAAAAGCCGAAGATGTCGCACGAGACTTTTTAATTGAAAAAGGATTAATCCAAAAATAGAAAGCTGAGAAAGGCTACTTTGGTAGCCTTTTTTAGGTGACTAAACA
>JBFGKX010000255.1:0-3130 GCA_041576455.1 Paenisporosarcina sp.
ATCTTCTTCATATGTAAGAATTCGAATTTAGAGTCATTTAAAAATAGGATGGGAACAGCTAAAAAAAGAATAATTTTTGCGGCTGTCTTCCAAACATATGTCATGTCTAGCCCTTGTTCAATCCATAGCAACAATGCAATGGCTACAAAAGGATAAAGGATTGCCCATTTTTTCATAAAATTACCTCCATTTATTTAAACGTGAACGGAGTGAATAGGTTGCGATAAGGGTAAAGAAAAAATGGAAAATATAAAAGTGGGTGAATAAATGAATACTTCGAAATGGATGGATTTACGCATTCGATTTCGTCATATTTTATTTTCAATAATTGGGTTAGTTGTATTAGTAGGTATCGCAACAAGTGGTTTTATGGTGATTGAAGAAATCGAATTATTTGATGCCTTTTATTTAACGATCATCTCTCTGATGACCGTTGGATATGGAGATGTAGTTCCTGAAACGAATGGGGGGAAACTATTCGCTTTAATATTAATCCCGCTTGGAGTTGCTATTGTTACATACGCAATGGGTGCTGTGGCTTCTTATTTTATTGAACATCAACTTTCAGTAAAGGTGTGGAATAAACGAATGGAACATACGATAAAGAAATTAGAAAATCATATTGTAGTAAGTGGACTAGGTCGTGTGGGTAGACAAGTATATGAACAATTAAAAGAAGAAAATGTACAAGTGGTGTATATACATGAATCAGAAGAAGAAATGTTAAGGATTTTGCCAGAAGGAACTTTACGGATTATCGGTAATCCTTTAGATGAAAAGATTTTAAAAGAAGCGAATATCGAAAAAGCGAGAGGGCTAATTGCTACTTTACCTTCGGATTCAGAGAATGTCTTTATTACCATTAAAGCAAAAGCTTTAAATGAAAAAATTGAAATCGTAGCACGAGCAGAGAATACAGGGTCGGAAGATGTTTTGCTTCGTGCAGGGGCAAATCGTGTGGTAAATCCCTCAACAATTGGAGGTCGAGAATTAGTAAGTTCAGTATTACGTCCAGAAGGTACGGATTTAATCAACTTGCTCATTCATACAAAAGAAAAGAAACAATCCTTAGAAGAAGTTGCTTTCACAAAAGCTTGTTCGTTGATCGGAAAAACTTTAAAAGAAGCCAAAATTCGAAAGGAGTTTGGAGTTACGGTTCTGGGTATCCGACGTGGGGAAATGCTAATTAGCAATCCAACAGCTGATGAAAAATTGGAACAAGAGGATATGTTAATCATCTACGGTGAAAAAGAGACAATTGAAACGTTTAAAAAGAAATGCAGAGGGTAAATGAAGATTGATAGATTATTACAAATAAACATAATTTTTCTTAGGAGGAGACGCTATGATGGATCAAGGTTATTGGAGAAATACTCTCTCATTTTTGCCAGAACTTTTATTAGCTTTATTAGTCTTATTAATTGGCTTCTTTGTGGCGAAAATGTTAGAAAACGTCACATATAAATTACTACGAAAATCACGTGTAAATGAACGATTAGGGAATCAAAATGAAAAATGGACTGTCGAAAAAATCATTAGTAAAGTTGTTTTCTTTATCGTCTTAATACTTGTGTTTGTTTTATTCTTTAATATCCTAAACTTAAATACAATGGCAGCCCCATTTGTATCGATGTTCTCGGGCTTAACTGGAGCAGTTTTAAATATTTTGAAAGCTGGATTAATCTTACTATTTGCTTGGGTTTTAGCTACAGTCGTGAAAAAAGTGATTCAAATGGCTGGAAACAAATTGGATTTAAATAAATACGTTGCGAAAACAGGAATGGAACCGAATCCTGCTGAACAAGCCAAATGGACAGATACAGCAGCAAATGTTGCATATTATCTAATTTTCTTATTGTTTATCCCCGCAATTTTAAATGCGCTGGGAATTGATGGATTAAGTGGTCCATTTGAAGGAATGCTAGCAAGCTTCTTTAACTTCATTCCGAAACTAGTTTCTGCAGCAATTGTCTTTTTCATTGGTTGGTTTGTTGCGAAGTTAGTACGTAACTTACTTGAAAAATTCTTGCAATCTGCAGGCGCAGATCGTTTAGCGGATCGTCTAAACATCGCTTCTTTCTTTGAAGGCTCAAGTATTTCAAAAGTTGTTGGAATCATTGCTTTTATCTTAATTATGATTCCAGTATCGATTACGGCTCTTGAAATCTTAGATTTAACTGGAATTTCAGAACCAGCAGTCGGTATGTTAAATGATATTTTAGCGATGTTACCGAAAATCGCCATTGCAATTGTTCTTGTTTTAGTTGGGATTGTAGCAGCTAAATGGGTGAAAGACATTGTCGTATCATTGCTTGAAAAACTTGGAGTCAACTCAATCTTTGGAAAAATGGGCTTCAATTCAGGTACCGGTTCTGCCCCATCGTTTGCGAAATTACTTGGAACTGTCGTACAAGTTGTCATTATTCTTCTGTTTGTTGTAGAAGCACTTCAATTATTAGAACTTGATTTCATGGTGAAATTGGCAACAGGGATTTTCGCTTACTTGCCTTCAGTCCTAGCAGCTATTATTATTCTAGCAGTTGGTTTCTGGTTAGCGAATATGGCTGAACAATTAGTAGGAAGTGTAATGAGTCATTCTTCAGGCACGCCACATGTATTACGATATGTTGCAAAATATGCGATTCTTGCATTCGCCTTCTTTATGGCATTAGATCAACTAGGCATTGCCGCTTCAATAATTAACTCTGCGTTTATCTTAATATTAGGCGGAGTTGCACTAGCATTTGGTCTAGCATTTGGACTTGGAGGACGAGAACATGCTTCTCGTTATTTAAGTAAAATGGAAAAGAGTTTACAAAATGCTGAAGTTTCAAAAGAAAACTATCGAGCTGAAAAAGAATCGATGAAAGAATCTTTCAAAGAAACATTTAAACCTGAAAAAGAATCCGAACAAAGTTTGTATGGATCTTCTGCCCATGTGGATGAAGTAAGACCAGCAAGTGGTGCAACTCCGATTAATGAGGTACATCCATATGATGAAACACCACCAACTGAAGGGTCTTCTTTTAACAAAGACGCACATGACAATTGGAACAACACAAAACCAAGTGATGATCCATTCCGACCATAAGTAAGAAAAAGCAGTAACTCTTGTGAAATGGAGTTACTG
>JBFGKX010000256.1:0-3126 GCA_041576455.1 Paenisporosarcina sp.
TGTTTCGCATTAATTGCTGAGAGGCTGATTTTGATTCATCTTGTCTCTCTAATCTTGCCTGCCACAGTTCACGCCATTGTACAAATTCTGTACTGCTAAACAAGTCCGAATCCTCATGTCTATCCAAAGTTAATGCACGAAAAGTGTTGGTGTAATCCGCGCGGTAATCCTTCATCAAATTGAGAAGATCTTCAATCAACACTTCATCTTGTTTCTCTTCATTAAAGATTCCTAATTTCGCTCTCATGCCAGCGAACCAATGGATATGATAGAGTTTATTGAATTCAGAGATGGCTTCCTGAGCTATTTGAATTGCCTTTTCTTGCTCTTCGTGAAGCAAAGACAATAATGATTCCGCAAATCGTGCAAGATTCCATCCACCCATATAGGGTTGATTGCCGTAAGCGTAGCGACCTTCTCGATCAATAGAACTGAATACCGTTGCTGGATCATAAACATCCATGAAGGCGCAAGGTCCATAATCGATGGTTTCTCCACTAATGGTCATGTTGTCGGTGTTCATCACTCCGTGAATAAAGCCAACTAGTTGCCAGTTGGCAATTAATTCGGCCTGACGTTTGATTACTTCTTGAAGCAGGGAAACATACCGATTTTCATCAGCTTCAACATGTGGGAAGTGACGCTTTAGTGTATAGTCAGCTAAAGTCTGGAGTTCCTCGATTGTGCCCCAATTTGCTGCGTACTGAAAGGTGCCGACGCGTATGTGACTGGCGGCCACACGGGTAAGTATGGCCCCTGGTAACTCGGTTTCACGGATGATTGACTCTCCAGTGGCTACCACCGCTAAACTACGCGTCGTTGGAATACCAAGCGCATGCATCGCTTCACTGATAATGTATTCACGTAGCATAGGTCCAAGGCCCGCTCGGCCATCGCCTCCGCGAGAGTACGGTGTTCGTCCAGAACCCTTGAACTGAATATCAAAACGCTTACCTAGAGGTGTAATTTGCTCTCCCAGCAGTAGAGCTCGCCCGTCCCCTAACATGTTAAAATGGCCAAATTGATGCCCAGCATATGCTTGAGCTAGTGGGAATGCGCCTTCAGGAATCTGATTCCCTGCAAGCACTTCTATACCCTCTCTGCTTTGAAGGTCCTGCTCGTTCAAACCTAGAGATGTTGCTAACGGAGCATTAAAAATGATTAACTTTGGTGAGCCTGCATATGTGGGGGTGAAGCTCGTAAATAGTGTTTTTGGAAGACGGGCATAACTGTTGTCAAAATTCCATCCTGTTTCATGTATCGTCTTTTTATTTGTCATCGAATCACCTTTTCATCTTGTGTCTTAGTCTTTTCATTTACATAAAATAACGATCGGTATTCAATGATCATTTAGTTATCTATTCTATTTATACACACTCTTTTCTACCTACTATTTATTATACCCATTGAACAACTGGATAACGCCTTTATTGAGAAGGAAGCAATGATTCAATTGAGAACTTTGAGACTGCTTGTCCGCTTGAATAAAGAATCGAAGTTTTTAAAAAGTGGTTTCACTGACCATGAGGTATCAATTAAACAATATTTACATTCCTAACGAAACAATTTTTACCGTAAAACCCCACGTGTTTTTAAACATAATGTTAATGATTTGATTATAGGATAAAGAGAGAGGTCAAAATCGAAATGGTTTCATCGCTGTATAGCTTGTATGATGTCTTCAGGAACCAAATTTTAATAGCCATTCATTTCCGATTACTCGCATGGACAACTAGCTATCCTAAGAAATGCTCAAGGGCAATTAAATTGGAGGAATCTATATGTATGATCCAACCATTTTTGATAATTTAAAAGTAGCCTTTGAAAATCAGGTGTACGATTTAGACAATATGGCTAATGAAATTACAATTACCAATCGCATTGATCGAATGGATTTTTCTGTTATGGCTAGAGAATTCATGATTCAATTTACGTTAGCCGATCAACCGGATGTGACTGCGGAAATCTGGTTGAAAGCTTCTCTTGAAGATTTAGCGCAGGAAATCTTGGAGGAACCTGACAAAACACCTGGATGTACCTTAAGCTTGTTCTTTTATAAATATATACAACATGTCACCCAGCAGTGTAACGAGATTGAGCATGCACTAGAAGAAATTTGGGAGAATGATGAAAAACTTACTCAAACGCTGAGCTTCGTGTATGGGCAAGAAGCACCTAATTACTTAAACAAGATTGAATTAACATTTAACAATAAAATTAATGAGAACCACATGAGTGATATTGAAGAGTTTTTGGATCATGTGTTAGAAACATTAGAAGCAATAAATGATATTTAAAGCCATTGGCGGGCGAAATTGCATCTTCGGCCGCGTCTATTTATATAACAGGTGTTTATTCTTTCGTGAGATAAAGCAGTAGAAAGGGTGCAAAGCACATCCCCATGAGATATATTTTTCTATCGGTATGTTGTTTACAATACCCTCGAATTCTATCTCATAAAATATCAATCATGATACCATAGACTTATATGAAACTATTCAATAGGGGAGATTTTATGTTTTTAGAAAAGATCCAAAATGGATTAAGTCAAAATCAGCCACTTTTTATTGGCGAGGAAACGGCTATGCGATCTGCGGTTCTGATTCCACTCGTACAAGTGAATGAAGAATGGCATGTTTTATTTGAAGTTCGTTCACTGACAATGAGGCATCAACCAGGGGATATTAGTTTTCCAGGTGGAAGAATTGATCCAACTGATGCTACCCCTGAAGATGCGGCTATCCGGGAAACCCACGAAGAGTTAGGAATTGATCCATCAGCCATCCACATGATTGGACAGATGAGTGCGTTCATTCCAACTTCATCATTTGTAATCTATCCATTTGTCGCGACCATCGATGCCAATGTTACCTATCACCTAAATAAAGAAGAAGTAGAAGAAGTATTCACCGTACCTGTCAAGTGGCTCTTAAATCATGAGCCTTATGTACATATGGTGCCCGTTCACCCACAACCATTGACCGATTTTCCATATGAAAAAATTGCAAACGGCGATAAGTATCAATGGAGAGCCAGGGAGCTTGAGGAATGGTTTTATGAATATGATCAATATACGATTTGGGGGTTAACGGCAAGGATTTTAAAGCATTTTGTTGATCGTATTAA
>JBFGKX010000257.1:0-3097 GCA_041576455.1 Paenisporosarcina sp.
ATGTTTATAGCGAAAACAACGTGATTTATCGCAAAAACGAAGCAAGTTATAACGAAAACGAAGGCGTTTATAACGAAAACGGCACCATTGATCACGAACTCACCATGAACAATCACTCTCAAAGTAAAGCCGCTTCTTGAGCAAGCCGATGATTTAACAACAAAACGGAGGAGTTTATAGCGAAATTTCACACCATTGATCTCCACCACCAAACACCATCCCCACTAAATAAAACCATAACAATTACTTCGCTAACTATCGACCTCCCCACAGAAAGAACAGTGAATTTTGAAAAAACAGTCCTTCCCCCGAGACTTTCTCTAATGATATGATAGAATAAACAGTTTTTTTCAAAGGAGCTTACGGACATGACGACTTTTGACGAGTATTTTCTGATGAACACAACGGACATTTCTTCCTATGTAAAGCAAAAAATGCCATCTTTTAAACATGCGAAAAACCTGTCAACAATCGAAATTGGCGACGGCAATTTGAACTATGTCTATCGGGTCGTCAATACGGACACGAACGAATCGCTCATTGTCAAACAAGCGGGAACAACAGCGCGCATTTCAGACGAATTCGTGTTATCGACAAGCCGTAATAAAATAGAAACGCTCGCACTTCAATTACAACACACTCTAGCACCTGGATACGTCCCGGAAATCTACCTCCTTGACGAAACAATGAGCTGTTGTGTCATGGAAGATTTATCCGACTTTGCCATCATGCGCACCGCGCTAACAAACTTTGAAACATTTCCACATTTCGCAGAACATATCACCGATTTCCTAGTGCACACCTTACTACGCACAAGCGATGTCGTCTTAAACCATCAGGAAAAGAAAGAATTAGTTCGAAAATTTATTAATCCTGAGCTTTGTGAAATCTCAGAAGATCTCGTATTCACAGAGCCCTTCCATAATAACTTTAACCGTAACGAAGTAACGCCGGGCAACGAACAATTCGTGCAAGAGCACCTTTATACAAACGAAGCCTTACACAAAGAAGTCGCAATCTTAAAATTTCATTTCATGAACAACACCCAATCACTCATCCATGGAGATTTACACACCGGTTCCATCTTTATCGATCAAAACGAAACCAAAATCATTGATCCGGAATTCTCCTTTTTTGGACCAATGGGGTACGACATCGGAAATGTGATGGCAAACTTAATCTTTGCATGGGCAAGAGGCCTTGCCTACCAACAAAAAGAATTCACGGAATGGGTCGAACATACCATATTTGATATCATGGACTTATTTGAAAACAAATTCAGCAATGTGTGGGATGAGCACGTGACTGAACTCGTAGCGAAAAACCTAGACTTTAAAAAAGATTACTTCCAGAACATCCTAAAAGATACTGCCGGCATGGCAGGATGTGAGCTCGCACGTCGAATCGTTGGACTCGCAAAAGTTAAAGACATTACCACCATTGAACCGATCGAAAACCGACTTAAAGCAGAACGAATATGCCTACGCATTGCCGAAACACTGATTATGAACGCATCCGAATTCCAAACAGGAGGGCAATACATCGCAGCCCTTCAAAATGCATTACAGGAGGAAACCAAATGACTGAAGCGCTAAACCCAATCGAATGGAAAAACAACGCCCTCGTCTTACTCGATCAAACTAAATTACCAAATGAGATCGTTTACGAAGAATTCACAACCGCAGAAAGTGTCTTTGAAGCCATTGTTACCATGAAAGTTCGCGGTGCCCCAGCAATTGGCGTTGCAGCAGCATACGGCGTTTACCTAGGCGTTCGCGATGCGACAACCGATTTGGTGGAAGTAGTGCAGAAACAGGCAGCGTATTTAGCTACGTCTAGACCGACCGCAGTCAACTTATTTTGGGCCCTCGACCGCATGAAAGCAGTCAAAGCCCCGGACGCTACTTATAAAGACGCATTATTAGCAGAAGCAAAAGCCATTCATCAAGAAGACGAAGAAATTAACCGCACCATCGGCGAGAACTTATTAACATTATTAGCTGACGGCATGGGAATCTTAACGCATTGCAATGCTGGCGCACTAGCGACATCTAAATACGGGACGGCCACAGCCCCCATGTACTTAGCGAAAGAAAAAGGCTGGGATTTCAAAGTGTATGCAGACGAAACACGCCCCCGTTTACAAGGCTCAACCTTAACGGCGCTTGAGCTAAGCAGAGCCGGCATCGACGTCACGGTCATTACGGATAACATGGCAGCTATGGTCATGTCCCAAGGCAAAGTCCAAGCCGTTATCGTCGGATGCGACCGGGTTGCTGCAAACGGAGATACTGCCAATAAAATCGGAACGCTCGGTGTATCCATTCTAGCAAAACACTACGGCATTCCGTTCTACGTAGCTGCACCAACGCCAACCATTGACTTACATACACCAACCGGCGCAGAAATTCCAATTGAAGAACGCCACAAATCCGAAGTCATTGAAGGGTTTGGCAAACTGACAGCGCCAGCCGACGTCCAAGTCTATAACCCAGCATTTGACGTCACACCCGCCGAACACATCACGGCCATCATTACCGAAAAAGGCATAGTCCGCGCACCTTATCTAGAAAACCTCAAATCACTGATGGAAGCCCCGATCTGAGTAGCTTTTGTATCAGCCACCGATTAATAGATAGAAAGGAGGACCTACTATGTACATGAAAGAACGAAGAGAAATCGTTGATTATTGCAACTTACTTATCACAAGAGGCCTCACAAAAGGAACAGGTGGCAACATCTCCATCTTTCATCGTGAATCCGGCCACATGATCATTAGTCCGAGTGGCATTAATTATGACCAGATGACACCAGAAGACGTGGTCATTTGCGACTTGAATGGAAACATCATCGCTGGCAACAAGAAACCGTCGAGTGAATATCCAATGCATGCAATTTTCTATCAAAAACGTACTGACATTAACGCGATTGTGCACACTCACTCACTACACGCAACCGTGCTCGCTTCCCTAAGATGGGACTTACCAGCAGTATCGTATTTAGTTGCGTATGCAGGTGAAAATGTTCGTTGCGCAACATATGCAAGTTTTGGAACGAACGAACTTGCCACTAACGCCTTTGAAGCAATGCAAGATCG
>JBFGKX010000258.1:0-3085 GCA_041576455.1 Paenisporosarcina sp.
ACCTGATTCATCCAAAACGACTCCATCAATGGTAAGTTCTACATCATCCTTCATTTGTGATACATCAATCTCTTGGTAGTTATTCTCAATAGCCGCGGTTAATCCTTTATCGTACTGAATCATTGCAACGATTTTCTCCAATCCAGGTATCGAGGATACCGCATTGGCAAAGGCGGGTGAAACACGTATTGAAGTTACAAGTATGATCAATAACACTGCAGAAATAGCCAATGTCCAAATTCCTTTTTTACGTTTCTTTTGCTTCAATCTCTGCTCTCTTTTTGCTCTTTCCATTCCTTGAAGGATGGCACCATCCAACTTATTCATTGGGATATCTTGCTGTTCGATTTGTTTACGGATGTCATTTAACTTTTCTTCTTCATTTTCAAACATGCTTCATTCCTCCTTCCTCTGTGAAGTGTTGCCTTAGCTCTTTCATGATTTTATGGAGTCTAGATTTAACTGTTCCTTCGGGAATATTTTCAAGGATGGGATGTCTTTAATCTTTACATCTTGGAAATATTTCAGGTATACAAGTTGTTGGTCTTTCGCATTTAATGTTTTTAATGCTTCAGTTAACTCAAGTTGCTCAATTTGGTTAGTTACTACTTCTTGTTCAAGAAGTTCGTTATTCGTAAATCGATTTCTTTTCTTTAATTGGTCTTGGCAGTAGTTCATCATAATTCGGGTTAGCCAAGTTTTCATGTATGCGGGTTCTTTGAGTGTATGTATCTTTTTGTAGGCTCTATATGTAATTTCTTGCATCGCTTCTAAAGCATCTTGTTCATTTTTCAAAAATGCAAGCGCTGTTCTATATAAAGATTCCTTATATTGCTGCATAACAAGTAAAAATGATTCATCGTCCCCTGCTATCGCTTTTTTGACGACTTCTAATTCCCCCAAAATGACACCTCTTTTCTAACTCAGTTATCTATTAGACACGCCAACTTTAAAAAAGTTCAAATTTAAATGAAAAAACCTACTACATGTATCGTAGTAGGCGGTTAATTTTTTCACAAGGACAATTTCATTTCTTTGAACTCACAGCCGGTATCACTTGAGTTTTCGTTAAAGTTAACACACACGTTTTCCGAACACGATTTACATGCTTAAAACCTAACTGCTGAAGATGTTCAGTTACATGTGGATCTGTCTTAGTTGTATGTAGGTAAATCTTCTGTACATCTTGTTTTGCTCTTATAAACGTGCAGATACTTGGAAGTTTGTGAATGTGCCAATCTAAAACAAAGGCACTCTGTTTAGGGAGTGGTTCATAGTAATCTAATTCATCAACACGGATCACTTCTGGTTGAACCCAAAATAGTGAAAACCTCGAATCACTATAGGGTAAAAAACCACTGTAATACCGCTTGTGCATGTTTGATAAATTGTACATTCGTCTTTTGGTATCGCTGTAATCAAGCAAATCATAACTGACTAATTCTTGAGTTCCTTGATCCTGTTGATAGATATCGATTGACTGATGTGAATAAATCTTGTTGCTCAATTTGCGAAAAGTTTGAATCCACTCTTTCTTGGTTGCATTTTTTACAAATTGAATCGTTTTATCCACATATTTTCGTTTGAATTGAACGATTTTATAGTTTTTTTTTAATACTTCTTTCACTTGACCCTTTGTTTTATATAAATGAAAAATCATTTGGGACTGCCATTCTTTTGATGCAATGATAAACTCATTCACATAGTCCACACCTGTATTCCATTCAAATTTATAAGGTTCGTAGCCTACTCCTAAGTCAAATACGCGAAGTCCCTTTTTCTGACTCGCTGCTATTAAATCTTTATTCAAAATAGTCCCTGGTCCATAAATCTCATAGTCCAAATCATGACCATTCACTATCCCCATATATCTACCTCGGCAAAGAAAACTATAAGAAAAAGCGATGAGTTGATTGTCTAAATATAGTCCTTCTAACTGAGTTTGCAAAGATCCTTCCCGATTGCTTAAAAGAGCATTGTAAAAATTTTTATACGCCTCTTCAGAAAAATGTCTAGTATCCGTTCTGTTTTTCCAATGCTTATCGTGAATAGCAAATACATCTTCCATCTCTTCTAACTTCACTTGAGAAGTTTTTACTTCTCCTAAATAGCGAAGTCTACGTTCTTTTCTGTTCAATCCGTTCAATTTTTTCCGCTTATTCATATAGTCATCTAAGTTGATTGCCTTAACATTTATGAACGGTGCAATGGCCGAAAAGATGGATGTTTCATATTTTCGAATCGCTACATAATTTTTTAATATCGTGGAAGTGGAACTGCTTGAAAGAACACCATGCAAATGAAACATTGTATTTGGAAATGACTTCATCAATTCATCCAATACAAAGTAAATGGCTGTTTCTTTATCGTCTTCATACACAATGAAATCCATATAACTAGCATCTGCTCGACCAACGAATTCAATAATCGTTGTTGAGAAAACCTTAGAAAATTGCAAAGGAAAAAACCCCATAATCCGATCTTCGTTATATAAAACGAGAACTTCAACCGAACCGGCTTCACCAAGGTACTTCCACCAATTTTCAATCCAATTAAATTCGATAAATGGATTATCATTTTGATTCGATTCCAAAATGTCATTCCATGATTTTCGATACGTTTTCAATTCTTCTAATGTACGTATTGAATATATTTTCATATTCTGTCTCCTTCATCAATCATTAGACTGATAGGTAGAAATGGCTTGTCAATCATTCCGACACTTAAACGCAGCTTGGACGTTAGACAAACATGACCTAATTGAGTATATTCAACTACCCCTACAATACAGAACACGAATTTTGTCCAACAAAAAACACGCCATTCGAAAGGATTCGAATGACGTGTTTGATTGAATAGATGTTCCATCTACATTCAATGTAAATGGAGACGGCGGGAATCGAACCCGCGTCCAGAAACTCCAACACTTAAGCGTCTACGCGTGTATCTTGCCAATTAGGTTTCGCGTAACATTATGCCGACAAGCGGGCGTCTTGTACGCTAACTTGAGAATCTCTTACCGTCGACTCAAGTTGCACCGACGATCGTATCCCACTAAGAGTGAGCTCGTACATGACCACATGGG
>JBFGKX010000259.1:0-3084 GCA_041576455.1 Paenisporosarcina sp.
ACTGAACTCGGCCTTCACGTCCACCCGTTGCGGTTACGGTTGCTGTAAATAATTCTTTCAAATGATATTCCTCCCATTTTTTGCGATTACCTACTGTATTATGTGTTTTTTGATCAATCTAATTCACGATTTTAATTTTTAAAAAGTTATTTTGGCAGGTCAAAAAATCCAACAACACAGTGGCTGCTGGATTTCTAAAAGATTTAATTCATATTTACAGCATTACTGTGCTGTATAACCACCATCGATGACGACCGCTTGTCCTGTTACACCTTTTGCTGAATCGCTGCATAAAAATAATGCATAATCAGCAATTTCCGAGACATCCAGCAAGCGTTTTTGAGGTACTAATGGGAAAAGAACTTCATCTAACACTTTCTCAAGTGGCACTTTACGTGTTTTCGCCAAATCTTCCATTTGTCCACGAACCAGTGGCGTGTCTACATATCCTGGGCAAAGTGCATTAACCGTAATCCCGTGTTCAGCCCCTTCAAGAGCTGCCACTTTTGTCAAACCGATTATGCCGTGTTTTGCACTGTTATAAGCCGCTTTCCCTGCAAAACCAATCAAGCCATTGATTGAAGAAATATTGATGATGCGCCCGAAACCTTGTTCTTTCATTAGTGGAAATACCGCTTTCGTTAGCATGAACGGCGCCGTTAACATAATCCTGATCATCAGTTCATACTTCTCTGTAGGGAATTCTTCAATTGGCGATACATACTGCAAACCGGCATTATTAATAACGATATCAACGGATCCGTAAGTCTCCTTCGCTACTTTAACTAAGTTTATAAGTTCTTCTTCTTTTGTTACATCCGCAATGACGCCAATCGATTCATAACCTAAATTTTTTAGGGTTTCCGCAGACTCTTTCACTTTATCTTCATTAATATCTGATAGCACCACTTTCGCGCCATTTTTAGCAAAATGCTCCCCTATTTCAAACCCAATTCCTTGAGCAGAACCTGTAATCACAACAACTTTACTTTTCACCATCATAAATTCCTCCGTCTGTTCATTTTATTCACTCAACTTCATGGATGTTTACACCAATCCCATACCACCCATGATGATTCCTACGATTACCGCAATTGTCGGGATAACCAAAGCCACCATGAATACATCTTGATAGGTTTCTCTATGCGACATGCCCGTCACGGCAATAAGCGTTAATAGCGCGCCGTTATTTGGAAGAATGGAAGCACCCGAAGAAACAGCGGCCATTCGATGGAAGACTTCTGGGTCAATTCCAGACGATTGAGACAGCTCGTAAAATGTCCCACCTAGCGTACTCAGTGCAATGCCCATCCCGCCTGATGCAGAACCAGTGATCATCGCCATAACTTGAACAGAAAGTGCCTCCGCAACTAATGGATTATCAGAAACATTAAGCAGCCAGGTAACAATGTCATCAAATGCAGGAATCACTGCGATTACTGCTCCAAAACCAACCGCAGCACTCGTATTCAAAATGGCCATAACTGAACCCTTGCCACCCTCGTTGATTGAGAAGATAAACTTCTTATAATCCTTAAAATTAATCAGCATGATGCTGACAATCCCAAATATCAAAGCATAAATCGGTTCCAATTTCACAACATTAAGCAATACGACGACAATCACCAGAGGAATCAATGACAACATCCAATTTGGAATGCTTTCGTCCGTTTCGGTTTCTGCTTCTTCTTTTGACTCTTTTGTTTCCGTGAATCCTTCCCCTTTGGCAGTAAGTCTTTTCGCCCTAAACGCCAACCAAAAATACCCACCTAAAGCCATAATCAGTGTGGTCACAATCCCGATTACTGGAGCCGCTGTAGGTGAAGTTTTAAAATACTCCATAGGGATTAAGTTTTGAATCTGCGGCGAACCTGGCATCGAAGTCATCGTAAAAGTAAAAGCGCCAAGTGCAAATGTAGGAACAAGCAATCTTCTAGTCACATTCGCTTCGCGGAATAATTCAAGCGCAATCGGATAAACCGCAAAGACAACTACGAATAAACTGACCCCACCGTACGTCAATAATGCCAAAGCGATCAACACGCCTAGAATGGCTCTCTTTTTACCAAGAAGTTGTGTGACCTTTTTAGCAACCGCTTTTGCTGCACCAGTCTCTTCCATCAATTTCCCAAAAATTGCACCGAACAGGAAAATTGGAAACCAATCCTTAACGAATCCCACCAACCCTTCCATATAGGTGCCTGTATACATATCAAATACATCCAAACCACTCAATAATGCCACAACAGCCGCTGCTAATGGAGCTACCCAAATAATCGACCAGCCCAAGTAGGCCAACGCCATTAATAAAACCAAACCCGCAATGATACTTAACAAATGAAATCACCTCGTTATATTTACTGAAACTAAATTAATCCTTCTAGTTAGGGAACCAAAACAACATACGCTCAATTCAGTAAATCACGCACGAGAGTTGTCAATTTTAAAATTAGCTAAATCCCGAAATTTAATGGTGATTCACACCAATTATTAACGTCTTGTACAGAACATCTAATCAGTAAAACCTTTTATTCAATATCCATCATCTTCTGCTAATCAGAATTCCCCGAGAAAACAGCTTATATACTAAAATGCGATAAGTGCATGAACTTAAGCGTCCCTCAATCAATAAATTCAAACCTGCTTTGGTACTTCGTACATACTGGGAATTAAAGAATTGACACGTCACATACAAAATTCAAGCGCCCGAAAATGCAATTTCGGCCGCTCTTAGTTGTCTAATACAATTTTCAAAAATTAGCTTACATAGATGCAAACTATTTAGAAAAACTGTGATTATTAATAGAAGTTCTTCCATGTTCATTTCAAAGAAAAAAAGAAGCTCAAATGACCACAAACAAGGTCGTTGAACTTCTTCCAACTTCATGCACAATCTATTTAATTGACACTCGCTTTCTTTAAAACGAGAAAACTTATATCCATTGACATCTCACACTTCCCTTAATTGGGCTGCACTTTCAGGAGGCACTGGGTTTACCTTTTTTTCAGGCCAGTTCACTAGGAAGATTCCTGCGAAAATCATGGTGCCTCCTATTAGTAGGGACAGTCCAATTTGTTCATCCA
>JBFGKX010000260.1:0-3084 GCA_041576455.1 Paenisporosarcina sp.
CCCGCAGGCTCAGCTGTCATCAACAGTTGAGTCGAGCAGGCTGGCGTTTCGTCTGCGGAAAGCGTAAGAAATAGCCGACCATTATTTTTCTTTAAAGTGCAAAAATAAATTTACTATTTTTTATCCTTATATTGATGAATGATCTTTTGATTACAATCTGTTTTATATTTAGCATAAAATTGAGGGGGAATTCATAAAATGACCGCTTTCCGTGGGCTCGCGCCGAACTCACTCGAGTTTTACTCGAGTAGATTTAGACGTCTTCACCGTCTCACAGGAGTCGGTCATTTCATTCATTTATTCTAAAAGAGAAGAAATGTTACTGTACACATCTTAAACGCTCATATAAGAATATCTCATCATTTGATTTCAATAGTAAGGTGGTCGACTATTTCTGAAGACTCCTGCGGAAGAACGAAATAAGCTAGACCCCACAGGCTCAGCTGTCATCGACAGTTGAGTCGAGGAGGCTGGCGTTTCGTCCGCGGAAAGCGTAAGAAATAGCCGACCATTATTTTTGATAATGGGCTAAAGATAAAAATACGAATATTTATTCTTTTATATTGATTAAACTACTTTTGATCACAAGCTACAAGAGCATTGAGATGTCTCCATGCTCTTGTAAAATTACGTCTTCAAAATGTTTAATCACCTAGACCAACTAAAAACAAACTAATACTCGGGATAAACGAAATAATCAGCACATCGATGACCATAATCACAATGAATGGCACAATTGCTTTTAATAAACTCTCAAATTTTGTTCCAGCGATATTCGCCGCAACAAACAGGTTGATTCCTACTGGTGGGGTGATAAAACCAATCGCTAAATTGATAATCATAATAATGCCGAAATGTACCAAATCAATGCCCAACGCATTCACAATCGGCACTAAAATTGGGGTCAAGATAATAATCGCTGCGGATGTTTCCAAGAACACACCACATATGAGTAACAACGCATTGATAATTAATAATGCGACAATCCAGTTCGCTGTAACCCCTAACATTGCCTCTGTCAACTCTGCAGGAATACGTTGTCTTGTTAAGTAATAGCCAAAGACGGATGCACCCGCAATAATAAACATAATGACGGCCGTCACAATAACCGACGAAGAAAAAATAGTCACTAAATCCTTTATTTTAATTTCTCGGTAAATGACCACACCAACGATTAAACCATAGACTACCGCTACGACAGCCGCTTCAGTTGGCGTGAAAATCCCCCCGTATATCCCTCCCAAAATAATAACTGGCATGAATAAAGCTAATAAGGCATCTGAAAACGCCTTCAAGAAGTCCCTAAAACTAAATTTTTCTCCTCCCCCATACCCTTTTATTAACGAAATGACATACACAAGCACAATTAGTGAACCTACCACTAAGAGACCTGGGAAGATTCCTGCAATAAATAATTCACTGACAGATACTCCAGCGGTCACCCCGTATAAAACAAGCGGAACACTTGGGGGAATCATGACACCAATGGTACCACCCGCCGCTTGCACAGCTGTGGAAAAGCTTTTATCGTAGCCTTTCTTAACCATTGCTGGAATTAATAATGCCCCAACAGCTGCCGTTGTAGCGGCAGCTGATCCTGAAATGGCAGCAAAAAAGGCACAGGCTACAATGGATACGATAGCCAGCCCACCTTTTACTCGCCCGAAAATGACGTTTGCCAAATGAATCAACCGTCGAGATATTCCGCCACTTTCCATTAACTTCCCTGCCAAAATAAAGAAAGGGATGGCCATCAACGGAAAAGAATCCACTGAATTAAACATTCGTTGAATAATGACAATCAATGATACGTTTCCATCTACAAAAAAGATAATCGCTGAAGCTAAGCCTAAAGCGACCGCAATTGGCACATTGATTAAAAACAACACGATTAAGATGCCAAACAATAGGAATGCCATAATTAGACGCCCCCATTCTTAAACTCTTTAGTGAACTGAGATACCATATTGATGATTAAGATGCATCCACTTAACGGAATGACTGCATAAATTGCGCCCATCGGAATTCTTAAGACGGGTGATAATTGTGTCATGGACTTTATGGACAAGTCGTACCCTTGAACAACCATAAGGCAGAAAAATGTAAGACTCGCAATCGTTGCGATGACATACATTGATTTTCGGATGGGTAGCGCAAATGATTTAACGAAAACCTCCATCCCAATATGGGCTTTCGAAGCCATCGCAAAAGCTGCACCTAAAAACGTAATCCACACAAGGCAATATCTCGCCAATTCTTCTGTCCATGCCAGTGGTTGTTGTAAAACAAACCTGAAGATGACTTGCAAAAAAACTGCAATAACTAATACCGCAAGAATTAAATTTAATAAATGTTTAATCCCTGTGTTTATGTAGGTAATAAATTTGTCCATCATTTGCCCCCTATATAAAAAAGAGAGAAGAATCCTCTCTCTTTTTTAGTACCCTCTATTCTTTCACTTACTGAGCATCAAGAATGCGATTCAATAAGTCTTGATATTCAATTCCTTCATAAACGGGTTGGATGGCTTTTTGGAAAGGTGCAAGATTAACATCTTCAATAATTTCCATGCCATTTTCTTTTAGTTTTTGAAGTGATTCTTTCTCCATTTGAACAATAAGTTCACGCTGTTTAGCGCCCGCTTTTTGTCCTTCTTCAACGACAATATCACTCAAGTCTTTTGGTAATTTATCATACGTTTGTTTGCTCATCATAAAAACAGCTACAGAATAGACATGTCCAGTTAATGTCATGTGCTTTTGGTTCGCTTCATACAATTTAAATTGGTCAGCTACAATTGCCGGATTTTCCTGTGCATCCACAACGCCTTGTTGGAGTGCTGTGATTGCTTCTGTCCATGCCATCGGCGTAGGTTGTGCACCTAGCGCTTCAAAAGCAGCAAGATGAATCGCATTTTCTTGTGTTCTAATTTTAAGACCTTTAAGATCTTCTGGAGTATTAATTGGTCTCACAGCATTTGTAATGTGACGATATCCATTCTCTCCCCATGAAAGACCCATAATTCCGTTATCTTCTAACTTTGAAAATAGTTCATCTCCAATTTCTCCTTCGAGCACATCAACA
>JBFGKX010000261.1:0-3071 GCA_041576455.1 Paenisporosarcina sp.
AATAATTTTTTCATGAACTTCCTGTTCACTTTCCAATGCGACATACTTTCTACCTGTTGTTAAGGTAATCGTAGTGTCTGGAAATGACTCAATTGTTTCTATGTATAAAGCGTTTAAAGAAAACGCTTTGCCATTAAGGCGTGTTAATTCAATCATTGGTAAGGGCCGGGCTCACTTGGAGTCGGCCCGACCCCCCTTTACAATGAATTTATCTATCTAATTTATCGTTTTAAATTTACTAACTCTTGCAAGATTTCATCCGAAGTTGTTATGATACGAGTATTTGCTTGAAAACCACGTTGTGCCACAATCATTTCAGTGAATTCTTCTGAAAGGTCAACGTTAGACATTTCTAGGAAACCAGACTGGACGCCACCAATACCCGCTGTAAGTGGTGCAGCTCCAACAGTTGGTTGTCCTGAAGCTGGAGATTCTTCGAAGTAATTAGCTCCGGTCTTTGTCAATCCACCACTATTTGGAAACTTAACTAGCATAATTTGACCAGCTGTTTGCAATGCTCCTGCAGCATCCACAAATGTTACCGAACCGTCTTGACCAATTGACATACTTTGTGCAGTAGTTGGAATTTTTATTGGAGCTCCAACAGCATTACTAGTTCCGCTAGTTCCTACTAAATATTTTCCATCACCATTTACAACAAACCCTTTACTATCCATATAAAAATTTCCTGCTCGTGAAAATAATCTTCCTGTTGCATATCCAGTTGGATCTGCAGTAGCTGAACCTCCAGCACCATCTGCTAATTGGAAGAAGCCATCACCGGATATAGCTAAGTCCAACACTCGACCAGTTGATTGCAATGAACCACCCGTATGAATCGTATCAATTGATGCGATTTGAGAACCCAAACCTACTTGTTTCGGATTAACTCCCCCACGGGTTGCTGTAGATGCTGATGCCCCTGCAGTAGTTTGAGAGATCATATCTTTAAATACAGTACGGCCTTTTTTGAAGCCGTAAGTATTTACGTTAGAAATGTTGTTACCAATTACATCTAATTTTGTTTGAAAGTTTTTTAACCCGCTTATACCTGAATACATTGAACGTAACATTTGTTAGTTCCCCCTAAAAATAATGTGTCTGCTTCATTCGATCCACAGCACGTTGGCATCCTCTTCTAGGTCCTGCCAATTAGTTTAATAAAATCGTTCCATCGATGTTCGTGAATAGTTGGTCTTTCGCTTCCATGCGATCCATTGCTGTAATAACGGTTGCGTTTTTAGCGCTAACGATTAGTGCAGCTTGTTCCATCAAGACAAGTGAGTCTTTCACACCTTTTTTTCGAGCTTCAAATACTTTGTCAGAGACACGTTGCCATTCTTGATCTGTAATCTGAATGTTTCTCTCTGCCAGTCGTTCTGATGCGTGCTTGCTCACTTTCAACTCTTGCTTATCCGTGGCTATGTGTAACTGTTGTAAGAAAGATTGTTTTGGTGGCAATGCCGGTTTGGTGCTCAAGTTTTGACGAACAATAGTTGGTTGCAGTGGAACGCGTTGAATAGTCAATTTGTCCATTGCGAATCTCCGTTCCTTATTGGCTTATGCTTGAGAATTGATCAGAGGATACTTTCGATCCATCTGCTAAAATATATTGAATTTTTCCATCTTTGTTTGAAACGGATACGACTTCGCCTAATTTCTCAGTTTCTCCATCGGTGTATCCAATTGTTTTACCTATTAACATACTTGCTTCAACTAAGTTATTAGTTGTTGCGCCGCTTGAAAGTACTTCAGAGATATTTCCTGGATTAATTACTTTCCCATCAGTTAAGGTAAATTCGACTGAACCATCAACAAATTTAACTGATTTGATTGATCCTAAGCCTTCATTAACAACTGGTTTATTATCTGCGTCTAACTCTTCAGTTAGTTCATGCCATTTAACTTGTTTCCCAACAAACGTGTTGTATTGAATTAATTGAGTTTGTTGCTGGCCTGAAGCGAATTTTTCAAATGCTTTAGTCATGTTTGTCATTTGTTCTAATGATGAAAACTGAGCCATTTGAGCAATGAATTCATTGTCTTTCATTGGGTTTGTTGGATCTTGATTTTGTAATTGAGCCATTAATATTTTTAAGAACTCATCTTTACCAAGTTGACTGTTCCCAGTTTTACGTTCATCCGGCTTTTGAGCTAAATACATGTTGTTTGTGATTTTATTCATCAGCTAAAATTACGCCTCCAATTCCATTAAGAATTCACGGAACGAAGTTTGCTCCGGAGTTTCTTCTTGATCTTGCTGTTCTTGATCTTGTTGCTGTTGTTTTAACGACTGACCAAATTGCTGTTGTTTGTCATTCTTGCTGGAGTCTTGAAGAGCTTGAGTGACATCAATACGATCAACTTGTACGTTGGCATTAGCAAAGGCTGACTTCAATTGATGAAGTTGACTATCTAACATCTCTTTACCAAGGGATGTATTCGCGAGCATTCTTGCGGTCATTATGCCGTCTTTTTGAACTAATTCTACTCGGATTGTTCCAAGATGTTCAGGATACATTTTGATTAACATTTTCGTCATGCCACCGGTTTTTCCAAATTGTGATCGGTTTAATAACGCTTGGAATTCCTTAATTAATGCTTCTGATTGTGCAGCCTTAGCAGCTGGTAAGTTTATCGTAACAGTCTCCGTTTTCACTTGCGTATTTAACCCGACTGTTACTGTTTGAGTAGTCGTTTCAGTTACTTTTGATGCAGTTTGAGTTTGAGTAACTGTAGATGTTTCAGTTGGTTCTTCAGCAGTCATACTCTTTGCAAAATTAATTGAAAGGGATTGGAATGATTGTCCTTTTGAGAAACTTTGTTGAGATAAGTTTGCATTCGTTAATTTTTCAAGTTGTGATGATAAGGATTGCATCAATTCTTTTAAATTAAATACAGCTAACTCTTGTTTTAAAAGTAAATCAGTCTTTGGTGCAGCCAATTCAGTTCCCTTTAAGAATTGAAGGACAGTTACAGTTTGTTGTGGTGGTACTTTCCCAACACCCTCAAGTGATTCCATCACAGACTTCAAAAAGGTTGATGCTTGTAAATCAATTTGTCCAAGTAAT
>JBFGKX010000262.1:0-3070 GCA_041576455.1 Paenisporosarcina sp.
CTCTTATTCCGAACACCTTTTTCTTTTTTCTTCAATGTGTAGCTATTTCTCTGTGTCGCAGACCTCTCCGAGGTCAGTATTTATATTGTTTTTGGGGCTTGCCATGTCCAGTTGGCAAGTTTTTTAAAATTCATTTCAGCGAAAGTAAGCATCGACAATTTTAAAATCCCCTTAACGTTGTCCAACCCATGCCATGCTTTTCTTTTCCATCTGCGAATACTCGTTCAATTATTTCTTTGCGTTTCGCATAAAGTAGTTTTTTCCAAACGTTGAGAAGTGTGGCACTTTATCATGGAAACCGTAGCCTAGGAACCAGCGATAAGCCACATTCGTATTAACTTCTTCAATCGCCTTACGCATGGAGCGAATACCGAAGGAATATTGAATGAATGCCAGTTTAATTAAGATAACAGGATCAATACTTGGATGACCTACTTCTGAATACATATCTTCAACCCATTCATACATAAAAGAGAAATCAAGCGAAGACTCAATTTTGCGAACAAGGAGATTCGCAGGTACAAGTTGGTCTAAAGCAATCATTTCAATTTGATCTCGTTGAATGGAATACTGTTTTGAAAGCATTGTGGTCACCTCAAGCAATACGTTTAAAAAAGGAAAGGAATCAGTGCCACTCCCGCGGAAAAACGGATGGCGAAAGCCCCGCAGACCTTTAGGTCGAGGAGATTGAGGCGTTCGTCCGCAGGAAAGGGCTCAGATTCCAAATGATTGGTCAATCTTTAAGTTTAAATAAAAAAAGACTGTAGGCAAACTCAAAATTAATGAGTTTGTCTACAGTCTGAGACAAATCTTGTCTTTCTCTTTCACTTATTAGTTATTTAATTCGTAGTGACGTCCTTTGACTAAATAGAATAGTTGTTCAGCAATATTAGTAGCATGATCGGCCGAACGTTCTAAATAACGGCACACGAACGATAATTGTGTCACTTGACTTAACATATTTGGATTTTCAGATCCCACTTTTAATAACTCTTGAATTGTTTGTCCATATAAATTATCTACTTGATCATCGAGCTCAGCAATTTTTCGAGCATCTTCAATATTTTCTTCGATAAATGCTTTCATGACTTCAGTTAACATTTTAATGGTTTTTACACGCATTTCTTCGATATTTTTAATTGGTGAAACAAATTCAGTTTTACCAATACGAATCGTTTCCTTTGCAATGTTAACTGCATAATCACCGACACGCTCCATATCGTGAGCTGCTTTTAAAAGGACAATTAACCGACGTAAATCAGTAGCTACCGGTTGTTGTTTAGCTAATAGTAAAATGACACAATCGTTTATTTCTTCTTCTAAACGATTGATTTTAATGTCATTTTCAATAATTGACAATGCTGCATCGACATCATTGCTTAACAAAGCATCAATTGATTTGTTTAATGTAGAAATTGATAAATTACTCAGCGTTAAAAACAGCTCTTGAACTTTTTTTAAGTCATGTTCGAATTTTTCTCTAACTACCATTAATATTAGCCCCCTTATTAATCAGCCGAAACGGCCAGAAATATAGTCTTCAGTTCGCTTATCTGAAGGTGTTGAAAAAATAGTGTCTGTTTTATCGAATTCAATTACTTCTCCATTTAAGAAAAATGCCGTTTGATCAGAAATTCGTGCCGCTTGTTGCATATTATGTGTCACGATAATAATTGAATAGTTTTCTTTTAATTCTTGGACCAATTCTTCTACTTTTAACGTTGAAATTGGATCAAGTGCAGATGTCGGTTCATCCATTAAAATAACATCAGGTTCAATTGCTAAAGCTCTAGCAATACAAATCCGCTGTTGCTGACCACCTGATAAGCCATAAGCATTTTCATTTAAACGGTCTTTCACTTCATCCCATATTGCAGCACCACGTAAACTCTGTTCAACAATTTCATCTAAAATTTTCTTGTTTTTAATTCCATGAATGCGCGGACCATATGCAATGTTGTCGAAAATTGATTTTGGGAAAGGGTTTGGCTTTTGGAAAACCATTCCTACTTTTGTCCGTAATTCTTCCACATTATAGTTAGTATCTAAAATGTTTCGGTCTCGATAAATAATTTGTCCTGATGTTTTCACAGTAGGAACTAATTCTACCATTCTATTTAAGGTCTTAATATATGTTGATTTACCACATCCTGAAGGTCCAATAATTGCAGTTACTTCATTTTCTTTAATGGCTAAATCAATGTTTTTTAAAGCATGATGATTTCCATACCATAAATTTAATTGTCGAGTATCATAAACTATATTACCGTCTTGAGAATTTTCATTTGTTTTGTTCTGGCTATTACTATTTAGTTGAACCATTTTTTAACCCTCCCATGCCATGTTGGCTTAATACCGTTTTTGGAATTTATTTCGAATGATTACAGCTATTGAATTCATGAATAATAAGAAAATCATTAAAACGATAATTCCAGCAGCTGCTACACTTTGAAATGCTTCCTGTGGACGTTTTGCCCAGTCAAATATTTGCATAGGCATTGCAGTAAATTGACTTAGGAAATTATCGGGTAAGAATTGTATGATGACAGGAATTCCGATTACCACTAGTGGTGCTGTTTCACCAATTGCTCTAGATAGAGCTAGTATTCCTCCCGTTAATATACCCGGAATTGCAGATGGTAAGACAACTTTTAAAATCGTTTGCCACTTCGTAGCCCCCATACCATAAGAAGCTTCACGTAATTCTTTCGGAACTGCACGGATTGATTCTTGTGATGCCACTATAATTACCGGTAAGATAAGTAAACTCATTGTAAATCCGGCCGCTAAGATACTATTCCCTAATGATAACATTCTAACAAATATTGTTAAACCGAGTAAACCAAAAACGACTGACGGTACTCCTGCAAGGTTAGAAATATTCATTCGAATAAAGTCATTAATTTTACTCTTCTTCGCATATTCTTCCAAATAAATAGCTGAACCAACTCCAAGTATTAAAGAAACCGGCGTGACAACAGCCATCATCCATAGCGAACCAACTAAAGCTGCCTTAATTCCAGCTTTTTCGGGAAAACGAGAACCAAAATTTAGAAAGAATTCAGGAGTA
>JBFGKX010000263.1:0-3059 GCA_041576455.1 Paenisporosarcina sp.
AGCTTTGTAATTAACAATAAATAGAGAGAGAGTCTCATGAAATGACCGCTTTCCGTGGGCTCGCGCCGAACTCACTCGAGCATTGCTCAAGTGGATTTCGACGTCTTCGCTATCCCACAGGAGTCGGTCATTTTATTCATTTCAAAAGGGGATAGGATTCCCTTGATTTTCAGTGAAGTTATTATTAGAAAATTTAATAATTTTATGTGCAATTTAATTTGAAGAGAGGGATAATAGATTCAAAACAAGGGGGCTTAAATGATGAAGATTATTTCAAGAAAAGATGGCATTATTTATGAGTTTAATGAAACGAATGAGCCGATAGATACTGTGGAATCAGGAAGCACGATTCGAATCGAAACATACGATTGCTTTACAAATCAAATAGACTCGGAGAGCACCAAACTTGATGAACTTGATTGGAATCAAATTAATCCTGCAACAGGGCCAATCTATATACAAGATGCACAACCTGGAGATGTTTTAAAGGTTACGATTGATAAAATAGAAATAGATTCTCAAGGTGTTATGCTAGTTGGTCCTCATTTAGGTGTGATGGGTCAACACATTGAAGAAATGTCCGTGAAAATCTTGCCAATTGAACATGAGCGAATCCAATTTGATCAATTGCAACTTCCAGTCAACAAAATGATTGGTGTCATTGGTGTTGCACCTCTAGGTCAAGGTGTTAACTGTGGGACGCCTGGAGCACATGGTGGGAATATGGACAACAAAATGGTAACTGAAGGAGCGACCTTATACTTTCCAATAGCCGTTGAAGGGGCTTTATTTGGTTTAGGTGATTTTCATGCCGCGATGGGTGACGGGGAAGTAAGTGTTTCTGGAGTTGAAGTAGCTGGTGCTGCAACTGTCACACTTGAAGTGATAAAAGGTGAACATTTGGTACAACCGATGCTAGAAAATGAGCAAAGTGTTATGCAGATTGCATCAGCTATGACATTGGATGAAGCTTCAAAGCAAGCAACCGAATTGATGATTCATAGACTTGTTGATCGTACAAATATGAATGTCAGTGAAGTAACGATGCTGATGAGTGCTGTTGGGCAACTCGAGATTTGTCAAGTTGTGGATCCACTAGTCACGGTACGATTTGTTGTGCCAAAATGGCTATTGACACAATTAGACATTTCGTTAGTTGGTTGATACATGAAGAAATGCCCTTCCATTATTACGTGGAAGGGCATTTTAAGTATTCAAATGTTTGGTTGAATTAGACTTTGCCAATTAGTCAAAAGAAAACCAGTCATTTCGAACGAACGAAAGAAGCGAGTTGTTCCATGACTGATTCAAGACTTGAAAAGATATTACTGAAAATAACTAATTTCTTCATCAAACGTGAAGTAATCTAAATAAATTAGTAAGAATAAATAACGTTTTCCGGTTTTAGGTTCACTAATAATAAAATGATCTTTTCCTGCCGCTTCAATAATCCCTTTAACCACTTTAGCATTCCATTCACGGTTGTTTTCAAATGTTAAGTAAGCAGTCACCAGCTTGCCTTTGTTTAAACGTAAAATGTTTTCAATGTAGGATTCTTCTCCTGCAGGAGGCATGGATGGACGCCCTCCCGTTGGGTATTGCATGGGTTGTTGCATGGGTTGTTGCATTTGTTGCGAATAAGCAGGATTCCAATAGTATTGTACCAAAAAAACATCCTTTCCTAATTAAATGTTCGGGCAATCAGAAGCAGTTGACGAGAAGAAAAAATGTGCTTTGTAACGCCTTGTATTCCATTAGTTATACCACTGGGCAGAGCAAATTCCTGAGGAACCAAAAACCAAAGTGACCAGCTTGCCGGATCAAATCTTTGACCATCAATAGTACGTTTTGCTAAGGCTTTATCTTGTTCATGAGAGCGCTGGTAAAAGTAGGTTTTCGTGGTTGCTTCAAAATCACCTGGACTCTAAATAACCATTTGTTGAAGTGGTCGAATGTTGTTAAAACCTAAGCAAGTCGCTCATACTCAGTTGATACTAACATTCCAAACCATCAACATGCTTTGTTATCCTTCACCATCGGCTTCAAAACAAATTAAGTGGGCCAGCAAATCGATTTTGTTTTCAGTTGCGCGAATGACCTTCACAGCACAACCTCCTCAACATCACTTTATGCATTACTTCCTAAATATATAACAAAAAGGCTACGCATAAATGCGTAGCCTTCGCTTTTAAATCTTTAAAAATTCAATTGTTTTGTCCGTATCTAATAGCGTACCTACGAAAAATGAGCCGAATTCTCCAAAACGAGCGCTCACTTCATCAAAACGCATTTCGTAAATTAGTTTTTTGAATTGAAGAACATCATCAGAGAACAAGGTAACACCCCATTCAAAATCATCAAAACCAATAGAGCCACTAATAATTTGTTTTACTTTTCCAGCATAACCGCGACCAATCATCCCATGACTGCGCATCATCGATTTACGATCTTCCATTGAGAGCATATACCAGTTGTCATTTCCGTCACGACGCTTGTCCATTGGATAGAAACAAACATATTGAGAACGTGGAAGCTCTGGATATAAACGACTGCGTACATGTGGATTTTGATAAGGATCTTCAGTAGATTCGCCTGCTAAGTAGTTTGAAAGCTCAACGACCGATACATACGAATACGTTGGGACGGTATACTCAGCAATTGCCAGTTTGTTAAACTTCGCTTCAAGCTGTTGCAACTCATCCATCGTTTCACGCAATGTCATAATCATAAAATCTGCTTTTTGCCCAATCACCGTGTAAAATGCATGGCTGCCAGTCTTCGATTCATGTGCGACATTTAATTCTTCTAAGAATGCAAGAAACTCGTTTACTGCTGTTGTACGTTCATCACTTGAAATTTGTTTCCAAGATGTCCAGTCCATCGATCGGAAATCGTGTAATGCGTACCAACCATCTAAAGTTTGTGCTGCTTCATTCATATATAGGACACTCCTTCTTAATAAAAAAACATCAAAATCAGTGTAGCATAAAGGGCAAAAGAATCCTACAATGTCACCATTTGGACATGACGAATTATAGGAATTTCGTGTATGCTTAATG
>JBFGKX010000264.1:0-3052 GCA_041576455.1 Paenisporosarcina sp.
AGACAGCTGAGCTGAGGAGGCTAGCGTTTCGTCCGCGGAAAGTGAAAGAAATAGCCGACCACCGTCTTTTTCAATAGCGTACAAAAGTAAAGAATGAAAATTTATTTTGATTAGCATTCTTTTGTTAACAATCTGAGACCTCTTTCACAATAGTTGAAAGAGATTTTTACATTTTAGGAGTAGAAAAAACAAATTGATTATGTTATAAATATATTTGTTAACCTAATACCAAGTAAACTTATTGGAATAATATATATAGAAAAAAGGAGAATTTACAATGGGACGTGAATTCGTAGAAATTTTTGACGAGTGGGTACATTCTTATGATGATTCCGTTTCGGGGCAAGATCCTGAGTATCGGGATGTATTCGAAAAATATGAGGACATCTTATCGAAAGTCGCAAATAAATCTTTTGGTACAGTTGTTGAATTCGGCACAGGAACTGGCAATTTAACGGCGAAGTTATTAGGAGCAGGACATTCAGTTGTTGGAATTGAACCGAACGAAGCAATGCGTATAGTGACAGCGAAGCGTTTTCCTCAATGTCCTTTAATAGATGGTGACTTACTAGAATTTGAGACACCAGAAAAAGTCGATACATTCGTCAGTACTTACGTCTTTCACCACTTGGAAGACCATGATAAAGAAAAAGCTTTATTAATATATGCTAATTTGTTACCGGTTGGTGGGAAAGTTGTATTTGCGGATACAGTCTTTACAACCCAAGAAGCAAAAAGAGCACAAATTTCAAAAGAACGAGCACGTGGCTTTCATAACGTGGCTGACGATTTAGAACGTGAGTACTATACAACGATTCCAGTTTTAACCGAAGCCTTTGAAAATGCTGGATTTGAAGTTCGGTTCGAACGAATGAATGATTTTGTTTGGCTAATGGATGCAACTAAAAAATAAGGAGTGTTTAACATGAAACAAATGAATGTTGAAAGTTTTAATTTAGATCACACAAAAGTAGCGGCACCTTATGTTCGATTAGCTGGTCAGAAAATAGGCACAAATGGAGACGAAATTTTAAAATACGATATTCGTTTTAAACAACCAAATAAAGAGCACATGGATATGGCGGGTCTTCATTCAATTGAACATTTAATGGCTGAAAATATTCGTAACCATACCGATAAGGTCATTGATATGAGTCCAATGGGATGTCAAACTGGATTCTATTTAGCGGTAATTAATCATGACAATTACCAAGAAATCTTAACGATTTTAGAAAGAACGTTAGAAGATGTATTGCAAGCAACTGAAGTTCCAGCGTGTAATGAAGTGCAATGTGGTTGGGCTGCGAATCATAGTTTAGAAGGCGCAAAAGTAATTGCAAGAGAAATGTTAGAAAAGAAAAATGAGTGGAGTACGGTATTCGCGGAGGAAGCCTAATGAATGTTTTCAGTAGTGTTCATGAACTAATTGGCAATACGCCTGTTGTAGAAATTAATAATATTGAGATCCCAAATAACTGTCGGATTTTTGCCAAGCTGGAATTTATGAACCCTGGTGGAAGTGTGAAAGATCGTTTAGGAATGTCTTTATTAAAAGATGCGGAAGAATCAGGAAAACTGAAACCAGGCGGAACGATTATTGAACCGACTGCTGGAAATACAGGAATCGGTTTAGCTTTAGCGGCCATTGGAAAAGGGTATACAGTTCGATTCGTTGTGCCTCAGAAATTTAGTATGGAAAAACAAACATTGATGCGTGCACTTGGTGCGCAAATCATCAATACACCAACTGAATTAGGGATGAAAGGTGCCATTGCTAAAGCTGAAGAATTAGTGAAAGAAACGCCTAATGCTTTTTCCCCTTCTCAGTTTTCCAATCCAGCTAATCCTGAAACATATGTTCATACGCTAGGTCCAGAGCTATGGCGCGATTTAGATGGGAAAATTGACGTTTTTGTTGCTGGAGCGGGTTCTGGTGGAACATTTATGGGCACAGCGAAGTATTTGAAAAGCAAAAATTCAGCGATTAAAACAGTGATCGTCGAACCACAGGGCTCCATTTTAAATGGGGGAGAACCAGGTTCGCATTATACAGAAGGAATCGGCATGGAGTTTTTACCTGCGTATATGGATACAGAGTTATTTAATGCCATTCATACAGTATCTGATAAGAATGCTTTTGAAAAACTTCGTATATTATCAATAGAAGAAGGTTTACTTGTAGGGAGTTCTTCAGGCGCAGCTTTTTACGCAGCTTTGGAAGAAGCAAAAGTATCAAGACCTGGAAGCAACATTGTGACGATTTTTGCAGATTCAAGTGAACGCTATTTAAGTCAAAATGTATATGAAATATTAAAGGAGGAAGGATCTCAATGAGACCTAAGACAAAATTAATTCACGCCGGCATCTTTGGGGACGAAACGACTGGCGCCGTCTCTACTCCTATTTACCAAGTAAGCACATACAAACAAGATGCTGTTGGTGATTTTCGTGGATACGAATATTCACGTACAGGTAATCCAACACGTCACGCACTGGAAGTATTAATTAGTGATTTAGAAGACGGCCATGCTGGATTTGCTTTCGGATCAGGAATGGCAGCGATTAGCTCTGTAATGATGTTATTTAATTCAGGTGATCACGTTGTCATGACAGACGATGTCTATGGTGGCACATACCGAGTGATGACGAAAGTGTTAAATCGCTTTGGAATTGAATCTACACTTGTTGATTCATCTAATGCAGCAGAAGTGGAAGCCGCAATTCAAGCAAACACAAAAGCGGTCTTTATTGAATCTCCGACGAATCCATTATTAAAAGTAACGGATATCGCAGAAATTGCTCAATTAGCGAAATCAAAAGGATTATTAACGATTGTTGATAATACATTTATGACACCTTATTTACAACAACCACTTACATTAGGTGCAGACATTGTATTGCATAGTGCCACGAAATATATCGGCGGACATAGTGATGTTGTTGCTGGATTAGTTGTCGTAGCGACGGAACAGTTAGCGAAAGACTTACACTTTGTTCAAAACTCAGTAGGAGCGATTTTAGGACCGCAAGATTCATGGTTACTAATTCGTGG
>JBFGKX010000265.1:0-3048 GCA_041576455.1 Paenisporosarcina sp.
CCGAATATTAGAAGCAGCTTCTTCTAAATCGTTTTTGAGATTGGGATCAAAGTTAGACTTTGCGTTTTCAATTTCTTCAATTGAAACACGGAAATCATTTAATGTTACACGATCCCATTTCTCACTGTATTCTGTAATCGCTATGTCACCGCGACTTTTCACATCTGCTAAAACCATTTTCACCGTTTTTAATTGGTCAACGTTTCCTAATTCTAATGGACGTTTTAATGATATATCTTTTGTTAAAGAAACGATTTGCATGTTACATCCTCCTTACTCCATTGACTCTTTTAAGCGTTGGACCATGTCACGTATCCGTTCACTTTTCATGCGATAACTGACTGGATTTGCAATTAATCTTGATGTTACATCAACAATATGTTCATATTCCACTAAGCCGTTTTCCTTTAATGTTCTTCCAGTTGAGACAATATCAACAATTCGATCTGCTAATCCAATCATCGGAGCCAATTCAATCGAGCCATTCAATCCAATAATTTCTACTTGCTCGCCTTTTTCTTTATAAAACTCCGATGCAATCTCTGGATATTTAGTTGCGACACGAGGTGCAATCTCATTCATGTTTGTATTAGGTAAGCCTGCTGTCGCGATGTAACATTGACTGATTTTTAAATCAAGTAATTCATGTACGCTACGTTTTTGTTCAAGTAATACGTCTTTACCCGCTATTCCGATATCTGCAACCCCATGTTCTACATAGACTGGTACATCCATCGGCTTTGCTAAAATAAATCGAATTTTTTCATTTGGAACTTCGACGATGAGTTTTCGTGATTCTTCTAAATCATCTGGTAAGTGAAAACCTGCTTTTTGAAGCAATACATAGGCTTCTTCAAAAATCCGTCCTTTCGGCATCGCAATTGTCAGTTCACTCATCTTCACCATCTCCTTCTAGTAACCACACAACGTCTGTGAAGTTTGATTGGAATGCTTGTTTGTCTTCTACACTTTTCACGTTTTGGACGGTGGTGCGAATTCCTTGTTCTCTTAATTCTTTTGCAACTTTAACAGCTTTTATATAATTAACTTCATCAAAGAAAATTAACGAATGAGATTCACGGTTCGTTGAAGCTTTTGTCACTTCCAGCAATCGATCAACCCTCAACCCAAATCCAGTTGCCCCTACATCTGAATTAAAATCTTGTAGCAACCCGTCATATCGTCCTCCATTACCAATGGCAAAACCAGATCCACTCGCAAAAACTTCGAACAGCATTCCAGTGTAGTAACTCATTTCACTCGTTAAAGTTAAATCATATGTCACTCTGTTTGAAAGACCTGCATTTTCTACTAATAAGGACAAGTCACTCAGATAAGAAAACATCTCTACTTGTCGTGCATTCGAATGGTCGATGAAAGGACGCAACTGGCTTATTGATTGAACATTAGAAGCTTGGTCAATAAAAGTCATAAAACGGCTCTGATTATCTGCTGAAAGTTTGTATGTGCCTACTGCCTCTTCAAAACCAACCATATTCTTCTCTACAAGTAGTTTCAGTAATTCTCTTACTTGGTCAACCGATTGTGTAAGCTGTAACAATATGGATTCCAAAAGACCTGCATGTCCAACGGTTAACCCATATTCCTCAATTCCAAGTTCTTGAACAAATTCAGAAGCGGTAATTATCATTTCTGCATCAGCATAAACAGATCTATCTCCAATTAATTCAATGCCCATTTGTTCAAATTCAGCTGGTCTACCACCTTCAATCTCTTGAGCACGAAAGACATTGGCAAAATAAGCAAGACGCAACGGAATTTTCTCTTTTAGCAATTTAGATGTTGCAACACGAACGATTGGTGTTGTCATATCGGGTCTTAAAACGAGTGTTTCTCCTTGACGATCAACTAATTTAAATAAAGAAGAATCAGCGATAGCTGACGCTTTTCCTATGGTTTCATAATATTCAACTGTTGGGGTTTTAATAAAATCAAATCCACGTGATTGGAAGAATTGACGCCCAATATCACGCACCTTTTCTTTCTTTTCATTTATGTAAGGGAAAGAATCTCTCATTCCCAACGGTTTTTCAAATTTTCTTATTGAAGACATCTAATTACCACTCCCTAAAAAAGGATATTTTACTTTAGTACACTACTACACTACTACGGTGAAATAAGATTTATTTTAACGTAATTGATTTATAGCGTCAATAGAAAAGACCCTATGAAGCATTGGAATTCTCTTCATAAGGTCTTTACTGATTCATTATCACGGCGTATAGACATTTCTTCAGCTGTATAAATTACTTTCATCGGATTGCCCCCTACAAAACTTCCCGCTTGTACATCTTGATGCACAAGCGTGGCTGCAGATACAATCGCATCATCCCCAATTTTAATACCGGGTAAAATGGTTGAGTTAGCTCCTATCAAAACACGATTACCAATTAAGACCTCACCAATCCGATATTCATCAATTAAGTATTCATGTGCTAAAAGTGTTGTATTATACCCAATAATTGAATTTTCACCTATCGTGATTTTTTCTGGGAACATGACATCTGGCATAACCATTAAGGCAAACGATGTTTGGTTTCCAACTTTCATTTGCAGAAATCGTCTGTAAAGGAAGTTCTTAAAGCGTAAGGAAGGACTGTATCTACCAATTTGAATGACAATGAAATTCTTCATTACTTTCCAAAATGACACCGTCTTATAAATATGCCACAACGAGTTTGCCCCTTCTACGGGGAAACGATTCGTTCGTCTCATGACACTTTTACATCTACAATTTCAAGTAGGTCCGTAATATGCTGCAACATATACGTCGGGTTAAAAGTGGCTAAATAGTCTTCGCCCTTAGCCGTCCACGCTACACCAGCTGTTCGAACGAAAGCATTGTGACCACCTTCAATATCATGTGAGTTATCGCCAATCATTAAGGCTTCATCTTTTGTCACATTCAATTTCTTTAGTGCAAGTAAAATTGGTTCTGGATCAGGCTTTGGATTTACAACATCTTCAAGCCCAATCACAATTTCGAAAACATCCTCAATCCCCATTAATTTCAAACCACGTTGAATC
>JBFGKX010000266.1:0-3043 GCA_041576455.1 Paenisporosarcina sp.
TGAAGAGTTGTATTCTACCCCACAGTACCATCGTTGAGGTTTACATCAACTTTATCTACACCACTCAATATTTTGAACGGGTTTATCACAATGTGCACTAGACATTCCATGCACTTGTTATGTAATTTAATGTCTCGATGTATGTCCTTCTTTTATTTTCTCATTAATTTTTGAATCGTCACTACTAATTCGTCAAGTACTTCTTCATCGCCTTTTGCTAAACGATCGACCATACATCCTTTTAAGTGACCTTGTAAAAGAACTTTCGCCACACTATTTAAAGCGGATTGAGTAGCAGACAGTTGTGTGATGAACTCATCACAATAAACATCTTTATCGACCATGCGTCTAATTCCTCGGATTTGCCCTTCAATTCGGTTTAATCGATGAATTAAATCCACTTTCACAGGCTCAGGATGATGACTTTTCCTGCACGTTAAATCAGAGTCGTTAGAAATAAGGTTTTCATCTCCTGTATGTTCCATGCACTAATTCTCCAATTTATTACATTCATCATAAAGTACCTTATGGGGGTATGTAAAACGAAATGATTTACGCAAATATTGGTCAATGAATGTTCAATTTCCCAACCATTCCTGCTTCTTTATGCCCTGGAATTGTACAATAAAATTCATACGTGCCAATCTCATTAATTAAAAATGTGACTTCACTTGTCGTGTGTGGATTTGCGTGCACATGAAGTACATTTTCATTCGCACCATGCTGATGTGTGGGTTTATTCAATAAAGTAAATGGAACCTCTTTCATCTCAATATCATGTTCAATATCGTCCGAATTGATAAATGCCAATGTAATCGGAACATTCTTTTTCGCCATCAACTCGTTAGGTGAGTAAACAAACCCAGATGATTCAATTACAATTCTAGTGCTTACTTTTGGTTCATCAGCTGAATCATGTTGATGATGAGGAGAGGGGGATTTTGAATCTGCCTTTTCCACGTTAAGAGAGGTCCCTACTACTAAAATGGAACCAATGATTCCCGCAGTCATAACTGGCTTTAAGATCCATCCTTTTTTCTTTATGGTCGCTGTGCTCGAAGTGGATAAAATAAGTAATAAAAATACTGTACTAATCATGAGGAGAGAAAAAATCTTGATGAATGTATGTGCTTGTTCAAGCGAAATCATTTCTCCTAACATTGCACCCATCATCCCACCCATTAATCCAGACATCAACCCTTCAATCGATGCGAGAAAACCAAAACAAATGCCACAAAGGAATCCAGCTAAAATACCGAATCCTATCCCTAACATTGTAGATAGGAATAAATTCCCTTGGTAAATGGCTCCAAACGTAACCCCGGCAGTTAAACCAACATTCATGCCTAAGTACATAGAGATGATCATGCCCGACATAGGTGTGAGATGAACATACCTTCGGAGGCTGATTCCAATGGTTAATAAAGTGGTAAAACCGATTAAAATTAAAATGTAAAAATGAAAGTCACTCAAAATGAATACCCCCTTTGGGTACAGGCTATGAATGAAAGATAGAAAAGATTCTTTTTCAAGAAGAAATACATGTTTTGGAAGATACAAAGGAGATGCCGTGAAGATGTACAATGCATTCAAAAAAACTTTCTCAGCAGTCAACCGAGAAAGTCCATTGTATATTTTGCCATCCTCTGCATAATTCCTGTACCATGGCAGGTAGGGGAGTGATTAGAAAATGACGAACGAAACTCAACAGGCAATAATTATCTATACAGAAGTCGAACGAAAGATTGATTACTACTATCAACTCCAAAAAATCGCTACACATCATGAGTTGACGGTTACGCCAAAATTAGTGACAACTGCCAGAGCGGAATTCACGCTTGAACAAGTCCTCGATGTTTCCTACAAACCATTTTCATCAGAAGCGGGCATTTTATACCTTCATACAAACCAAGGTGTCTTTCCGTTTAACATTCACAGCAACCCAAGTCATTTCATCGAAACGTTTAAATCGTTTAAGTAACAAATGAAGACACGTACTTGTTGGTCACACTTCAGAATGTGGGGACTATTCATCTAATGGAATTGGAATATATATAAGGAAAATTTAAATAGCATACGGCATTGATACACGATTAGAGATTCCCTCAGGAACTAAAAAAGGATTCGATTAGAATCCTCGAGTTTAAAAATATACATGTTTATCCTGAACTTTTGAACGCGATTTAAAAAAGTAATGGTCGGCGATATCTTTTGCTTTCCGTGGACGAAACGCCAGTCTGCTCATCCTAACTGTCTGTGACTACAGAGCTTGTGAGTGCTATCTTGTCTCATGCTTTATATAGGAGTCTATAGAAATGACCGACCATCTTTCTACGAAAATTATTCATAATAGTGAAATCTGTTGAGTCACGTGGAGGCAGCGAAAACATATGCTTCTACGATTACTCGTTGCAAAGGAAAGCAACTTTTTCTTTTATAAGCTCTTTCCCAATCGTATCCGGTGATATTCACTCAATTGTTTCCCTTCAGTCTAAAGCATCTCGTTAGCATGCGGAATTAAGAAGAAAGGTCTCGATACTTTTTGATTTCCCTCTTATAATCAACCTTTAATAAAATTGAACAGTGTTCCGTCCGCCTCTTTTCGACTCATAAAGAGCGCGGTCAGCATATTGCATTAAATCATGTAAAGACTGTCCAGAAGAAGGAGAACCAGTCGCTACCCCAACACTAATGGTCACATGTGGTCCGATTGTTGATTGAGCATGAGGGATTTGAAGTGCTTCAATGTTCGACCTAAGCGAGTTTGCCACCTCTAATATCCGCTCACTGCTAGCATTGCGTAAAATGACCGTAAATTCTTCTCCTCCATACCGTGCAACAAATTCACCCGTTGGATTTAAATAGTCCTGTATGGATGTTGCCACGGCTTTTAAGCAAGTATCCCCTTGTAAATGCCCGTAAGCATCGTTATACAACTTAAAGCAGTCGATATCGATCATTAACAATGAAAGGGTTTCATTGTTTTTTAGGGCAAGTTCCCAGTCTTTTTGAATTTGTTCATTATATGATCGTCGATTTGGAA
>JBFGKX010000267.1:0-3016 GCA_041576455.1 Paenisporosarcina sp.
AATAATTTTTTCATGAACTTCCTGTTCACTTTCCAATGCGACATACTTTCTACCTGTTGTTAAGGTAATCGTAGTGTCTGGAAATGACTCAATTGTTTCTATGTATAAAGCGTTTAAAGAAAACGCTTTGCCATTAAGGCGAGTTAATTCAATCATTGGTAAGGGCCGGGCTCACATGGAGTCGGCCCGACCCCCCTCTACAATGAATTTATCCATCTAGTTTAACGTTTTAAGTTTACTAACTCTTGCAAGATTTCATCCGAAGTTGTTATGATACGTGTATTTGCTTGGAAACCACGTTGAGTCACGATCATCTCAGTGAATTCTTCAGAAAGGTCCACGTTGGACATTTCTAGGAAACCAGAGGAAATTCCACCCATGCCTTCTTCTAAAGCAACACCTGTAACAGCAACACCAGAGGCTGCTGATTCTTGGAAATAGTTAGCACCGACCTTAGTTAAACCACCAGAGTTTGGTACTTTAGCCATTTGAATTGTATCTACTGGAGTTAAGGTTCCATCAGATGCAACATAGTTAATTGCGCCATCTTGTCCTATCGACATACTTTGTGCATCTATCGGGATATTAAGGGGACCACCATTTCCGATTAAATACTTACCATCTGAATTCACAATATCACCATTACTATCCATGTAGAAATTCCCTGCTCTAACCAATGACACGTTAGAACCATCTTGATCAGCTACTTGGAAGAACCCATCACCCGAAATCGCTAAATCCAGAACTCGTCCAGTTGATTGCAATGAACCGCCAGTATGTATGGTATCAATTGCTGCAACCTGAGACCCTAATCCAACTTGTTTCGGGTTAACACCCCCACGATTTGCAGTTGCGGCTGAAGCTCCAGAAGTAGTTTGAGAAATCATATCTTTAAAAACGGTACGGCCTTTTTTGAAGCCATAAGTGTTTACGTTAGAAATGTTGTTACCAATTACATCTAATTTTGTTTGAAAGTTTTTTAACCCGCTTATACCTGAATACATTGAACGTAACATTTGTTAGTTCCCCCTTAGAATTGTGTGTCTGTTTCATTCAATCCACAGCACATTGGCATCCTCTTCTAGGTCCTGCCAATTAGTTTAATAAAATCGTTCCATCGATGTTCGTGAATAGTTGGTCTTTCGCTTCCATGCGATCCATTGCTGTAATAACTGTTGCGTTTTTCGCGCTTACAATTAGTGCAGCTTGTTCCATCAAGACGAGTGAGTCTTTCACACCTTTTTTTCGAGCTTCAAAGACTTTGTCAGAAACACGTTGCCATTCTTGATCTGTAATCTGAATGTTTCTTTCTGCTAGTCGTTCTGAAGCGTGCTTGCTCACTTTCAACTCTTGCTTATCCGTGGCTATGTGTAACTGTTGTAAGAAAGATTGTTTTGGTGGCAATGCCGGTTTGGTGCTCAAGTTTTGACGAACAACAGTTGGTTGCAGTGGAACGCGTTGAATAGTCAATTTGTCCATTGCGAATCTCCGTTCCTTATTGGCTTATGCTTGAGAATTGATCAGAGGATACTTTTGATCCATCTGCTAAAATATATTGAATCTTTCCATCTTTGTTTGAAACAGATACGACTTCGCCTGATTTCTCAGTTTTTCCATCACTGTAACCAATTGTTTTACCTATTAACATACTTGCTTCTACCAAGTTATTAGTCGTTGTTCCGCCTGAAAGTACCTCAGAGATATTTCCTGGATTAATTACTTTTCCGTCAGTTAAAGTGAATTCTACTGAACCATTAACAAATTTAACTGATTTGATTGCTCCTGAGCCTTCATTAACAATGGGTTTATTATCCGCGTCAAACTTTTCGGAAAGTTCATGCCATTTCACTTGTTTCCCAACAAAGGTGTTGTATTGAATTAATTGAGTTTGTTGCTGGCCTGAAGCGAATTTTTCAAATGCTTTAGTCATGTTTGTCATTTGTTCTAATGATGAAAACTGAGCCATTTGAGCAATGAATTCATTGTCTTTCATTGGGTTTGTAGGATCTTGATTTTGTAATTGAGCCATTAATATTTTTAAGAACTCATCTTTACCAAGTTGACTGTTCCCAGTTTTACGATCATCCGGCTTTTGAGCTAAATACATATTGCTTGTGATTTTATTCATTTCAGCCAAAATTACGCCTCCAATTCCATTAAGAATTCACGGAACGAAGTTTGTTCCGGAGTTTCTTCTTGATCTTGCTGTTCTTGTTCTTGTTGCTGTTGTTTAAGAGATTGACCAAATTGCTGTTGTTTGTCATTTTTACTCGAGTCTTGAAGAGCTTGTGTGACATCAATACGATCTACTTGTACGTTGGCGTTAGCGAAAGCTGACTTCAATTGATGCAGTTGACTATCTAACATCTCTTTACCAAGGGATGTATTGGCGAGCATTCGTGCGGTCATTATGCCGTCTTTTTGAACTAGTTCTACTCGGATTGTTCCAAGATGTTCAGGGTACATTTTGATTAACATTTTCGTCATGCCACCGGTCTTTCCAAATTGTGATCGGTTTAATAACGCTTGAAATTCTTTAATTAAAGCTTCAGATTGTGCAGCCTTGGCAACAGGTAAGTTTACCGTAACATTTGCCGTTTTCACTTGCGTATTTAACCCGACTGTTACTGTTTGAGTAGTCGTTTCAGTTACTTTTGATGGAGTTTGAGTTTGAGTAACCGTAGAAGTTTCAGTTGGTTCTTCAGCAGTCATTCTCTTTGCAAAATTAATTGAAAGGGATTGGAATGATTGTCCTTTTGAGAAAACTTGTTGAGATAAGTTTGCATTCGTTAATTTTTCAAGTTGTGATGATAAGGATTGCATCAATTCTTTTAAATTAAATACAGCTAACTCTTGTTTTAAAAGTAAATCAGTTTTTGGTGCAGCCAATTCAGTTCCCTTTAAGAATTGAAGGACAGTTACAGTTTGTTGTGGTGGTACTTTCCCAACACCCTCAAGTGATTCCATCACAGACTTCAAAAAGGTTGATGCTTGTAAATCAATTTGTCCAAGTAAT
>JBFGKX010000268.1:0-2999 GCA_041576455.1 Paenisporosarcina sp.
ATATAAGAAGTGTTCAAACTCATCAACCACAGATGCTATTGGCATATACATAATTCCTTGAGTTAGATGTTCATATTTATATCGATGTACTTCATCTCCGAAAAATTGTTCCATCCAAGGCCAAACTAAACGCTCCATGATGAATGAAAACATTTCAGCAGAATCAAACGGAATAATATATTCGTGAATTTGTTTCTCTCGAGTCATATAAAATTGGAATGCATGGCCCGCTTCATGAGCAAATACACGAACATCATTTGACGTCCCATTGAAGTTACAATAGATATATGGTGCCACCTCTTGACCAATGTAAGTCGCAAATGCACCACCCGTCTTCTCAGGTCTATCTTGAACATCCACCTTCCCATTCCTCATGATTTCATGATAAAAAGATGAAGTCTCCGGAGATAATTCATCAAATACATGATGATATGTAGTCAAAATTTGTTGGTAATCCCCCGCCGGTTTAGGTGCAGGTGTTTGAAAGTATACATGCTCGTCGTAGTATGTTAACTTCTCAACTTGTAATCTCTCTTTTTGCTTATGACGCAGATGGTTAACGAATGGAACTCCTACTTCTTTAACTTGCTTACGGTATTTTTGGAAGTCACCTTGATTGAGATTTGTACGGTGCATACGATGGTATCCCAATTCAATATACGATGGATATCCTAATTTTAAAGCCATTTGATGTCGAACTTTAACTAGTTCATTTAAAATTCGATCAAACTCTTTCTCGTTTTTTTGAAAGAATAGATATTTTGATTCGAATGCCTCTTTTCTTGTACTACGATCTGACGAAAAAATATAAGGAGTTAGTGAAGAAAGTAATATGATTTCTCCTCTAAAAACACTTTCTGCTTTTCTGAAAATTTGCTGGTATTCTAAAATCAATTTGTTTTCTTTTTCTATTTCTTCAGCTACTTCATTATTAAATGTTTTTATTTTTATTTCCGCTACCTTAAAAAGCTGCTCACCCCACACTTTCTCCAAGTCGTCTCTATATGTCGCCGATAAAATCGTTTCATAATAGTCATTTACTAATGAAAGATACAGTGGCTCTGATTGTTGAATAGCTGCATATTCTTCTTGAGCTTTTACATTATTCATAGCACTGTAATGGTTAAGCATTCGTAAGTTTTTTGTTCCCTCATCTAGCAGTCGGTGTTTATTGAGTTCTTTAAAGGAATTATTTTGTTCTTCAAACGTTTTTGCATGTTTAAAAGCATTTAGCAATTCATTAAACTTATCTTTTAAAAAAATGGTGTCCATTCTATTCCCTCCCGATAATTTCGCATCAATTACTTTATATAGTAATTTAAATTACTCCAAAGGTCAAATTCAACTTTTTTAAACTTTATTTAACGAAAAAAGGACCCAAAAGGATCCTTCAAATAAATTTCTAATTAAACTAAGTTTTCTAATCTTCCAAGTAAATTATATGGACCTACTTCAAATGTTTCATAAGGAATAAAATGTTCCGCATTCATTGAATCAAGCGTTCGCGATATCATATTAGGTCGTGTGATGTACTCCTCCATATTATCCGTTGTCAACTTTACAAATGTAGCTTCCTTTATTTCTTCAGGTTGAATCTCAATTTCTCCACTTATGTATATAGCCTTAAATACAACAGACAACAATTGTTTTGTAACATTATAATAAACCCCAGTGATCCCGAGAGGTTTAATCACGACTCCTGTTTCTTCAAAAACTTCCCTGATGACAGCTTGATCTAATGCTTCTCCTTCTTCAACTTGACCACCAGGACACTCCCAAGTATCTTTACGCCAATGTGTTTTAACCAATAATACTTTTCCTTGTTCATTGGTGATAAAGGCCGAAACTGCAATAATATGTTTTGGGTGTTGATGTGTCATTCATATTTCCCCCATTTAAACTTCTATTTGACTTCTAAATCTGCGACTCTCCTTAACCAATTCTCAACAAATATACTGAAAAGCTCTTTTTGTTCCACGTGCAAATTATGGCTTGCATTATCAAGAACACAAAACGTAGCTTTAGGATAATTCTCTATTAGACTGAAGGCGTCTTTATATCCGACTGAAGAGTCCTGTCTACCTGTCAGAATACAGACCGGCTTATTAAAAGAAGATTCGCCGATTTCTAAATGAAACTCTTGTGCTTGTGTGATTAGATTTTCTAAAAAAAGAAAATCAGTGTTCTGCATAGCTTCTTTTGCCTCTTCTTGAATTTCATTTTCGATTTCCTTGTTGGTCATCACGATATTGATACGATCAATTACATCTTTCTCAATAGTTGCTTCACTGAATTTATGTGATATTAACGGATACAATAAGAAAAGACCATTAACTCTCTCTTTGAAAACATCAACTAAATACCTTGCTACAAAACCTCCAAATGAAGCTCCAACAATTAAAAACTCTTTTTCTCTCGTAACCGATTGAACAAATGATTTGATACCATCCAATAATTCTTCGATGTCTATTGTTCCAGATAATTTAGTCTTTCCGACGCCAGGATGGTCTACATAAATTCTTTGCCAATTCTCATCACTTTTAAAAAATGGTTCAATATTTTTCTTCATAATGGAGAGATCATTGGCAAAACCACTTAAGAAAAGGATTGGTATCCCCTCTCCAATGGTCTCATAATAAAATTGAATTTTATTTATTTCGTAGTACATTGCAAACCTATCATGTCATTTTGAAGAACTGTATTTTTCAATTGATAAACAATACGTAGTTATCGTTTTCTCTAAAACCGATTCAACAAAATCGGTTTTACCTTCTGTATATTCTTCTCTTGTGTTAACCGTGGCTGCCAAGGATTTTTTAAGGACCTCATAATCTTTGGCTTCATCCGGATGTTGTCGCAAATAATCTCTAAATGCCAAATGCCTCTTTAATTCTTTGCTATCTAATGTGCATACATATAGATGATGAAGAGGTTTTTTAAGTTAAATAATTTGTTCCCATTAATCTTAAAGGCTTCTCGCCCTTCAATTCCTTGATTAC
>JBFGKX010000269.1:0-2941 GCA_041576455.1 Paenisporosarcina sp.
AGGGATGATTTGATGTTCAAGTAACTCGTCGTAAAGTTTATTCGATTTTTCTATGAGGGTAGCGTGATGTCTTTCCACTGATTTTTTCCAGACAAATGTGAATTTATTGGCATTCGCCTCAATCTTTGTACCGTCGATAAAAATCGCTTCTTGATCGATCCATTTTTCTTCAACCAACTGACAACGGAATTGTACAAAACATTGTCGAAGTAGTTCTTTCATATCTGGATGTACACGGAAACAGCAATATCATTCTTTTGTCATTTCACTTCTAAATCTAGCGGTAAAACAAGTGGATTCATGTTATATTCTTTAAACATAAGGACACTTCTTTCTTTTAGAATTTGGTAGTAGGATACTTGAATTCTAGCAGAAGATGTTCTTTTTTGTTGCCTAAATTTATGTAGAGATTTACTTGCTATAGAAGAAATATTAGTTGTTTGGAGTGAAGGCGGCGACTCTAGGGGACAAGCACGTGGGAGAGACTACAGGCTCGACCCTTGCCCCAGGAAAGCGTCCGCCGTAACGCAGAACAACGGCTACGAAGGAAACATAAAAATAAAGCAGTATACGATTGAAAAGAGCGCATCTCTTCATATTTCATCAATCGTAAGATGGTCAGCTATTTCTAAAGACTCTTGCAGAAAAACGAGACAAACTAGACCCCACAGGCTCGGCTGTCATGGACAGCTGAGTCGAGATGGCTAGCGTTATGTCCGCGGAAAGCGAAAGCAATAGCCGACCATCATCTTTTTCAAGAAAATGCAATCGATGAGTACCCCATTACACCTTCCATTAAATAGAAACAAATTGACGCGCTACATGAGAAAGTCTATGCTTATTTTATTAACGTCCATTAAACGACAATGACTAATTCGTCATTAATTGTAAAGTGGAATGTTCAATTCGTAGACAGCACGCGGACGACCTTGCTGGTAAGTCATTTCTTCTCCAATAACCCGAACATACCCGTGGTCCACCAGCTTTTTTAAAATTCGTTCTGTTGACCTTCGTGTCACTTGTAAATAATCAGATAGGTTAGCGGCAGTAAAGTGAAGAGAATTTCTACTTTTTCCAAATTGGATAACTTTAGAGAGATTGGCTGGGCTCAATTTCGTTTGTTTTGCGATTTTTAACAATTTGGGATGATCATTGATTAATCGTTGCTGCTTATGCTCCTGCGGAAAAGGTCCACGTAATTCTTTGTTTTCCGTCAATATGTAAACACTGCTTTCATCACGCTCATTTTCAGCAAACCGCAGAGCAATTTTCGCATTTTGATCTGCTTCTGTCATCGATTCTCCATAGCCAAAGCCAGCATGTTTATCGCCATTTGTTTTGGCAAAAAAATCATGCCAGACATCCTTTTTCATAAGTGTTTCTATATCCCCTTGTGTGGAATATAGCGCAAATAAGGTTTCATCCTTTTGTTGAATTGATGCATGAATATCGTGAGCAAACGCATTTAGCATCTCTCGTTTTTGAGAACATAGCTTGTCAATATTGATGTAGCCTACAGCCACTTTTGCAGATTGACTTTTAATCAAATCCGCTTTTGACTTAGCCGCCTGTAAACCCTTGATTAAAGCGATTTTTGGACTGTTCATGCGGATTACAGGCACTCCAAGCTGTTCTAGTTGATCATGCACAGCATGTACACTTGTTATTGCCAAATCGATTATGCCAAGATTCCAAAGGTTTTGATGAAAGGTAATAATTTTCGTCAAATCAAATTGCTGTTCGAGCATTTCATGATAATCGATTACGTGTAATGGCTGCACTTCGATTTCGATATCTTCCAATACATTTGTTACGTAAGAAGCGTCACTTAAATCGATGGATATGCGTTCTAGCGAAATTTTCTTTTCATAAAATATGGATAGCAAGGTGGAGGCAACTGCCATCTCATCTTGTCTTAAATAAAGAGTTGGGATTTGATATTGTTCTCTCCACTCTTTTGAAAAATAATACGGCAAAGCGCCAGAATAAAAGACCACATCGCACGGTTGCAGTGTTCGCATTAAATTATTTACTTCTTGGGGTTCTTGATAGATATATGCATCAATTTCGATATCTGGGATTTGAAGAGAAACGCTATTAATTCGTTCCATAAACTCAGCTGAACCAACTACAGCAATTTTTGTACTCATTCTATTCACTTCCCAACATGTCATTTGTAGGTTTATTTAACGTCTATATAACGACAATTATAACAAATTTCAAATCTATCTGTAAAATTGAAAGGAAGTCGTTCCATGAAAATTACAGCTATCCATCTATACGCCATTCATCTTCCGCTCCATGTTCCATTTGTCATTAGCTACCATACTTACACGTATATGCCTTCTATTATTGTGAAAATTGATACCGATGAAGGCATTAGTGGCTACGGGGAAGCTGTGGCTGATGAACATGTGACCGGTGAAACATGGGAAGGCACTTATCAAGTACTCAAAAATACTCTTGCGCCTAAATTACTGAATCAAAATCCCATGCAGATTGAAAAAATTCATGATCTCATGAATCAAACTATCTACTCTTCTCCTACCGCAAAGGCAGCAATAGACATCGCTTGTTTTGACATCATGGGGAAAAAAACGAATCAGCCTGTCTATCAGTTAATCGGAGGTCGTTATCATAAAGAGTTCTCGATTTCCCATGTTTTAAGTATAGGTGATGCTCAAAAGATGGCCGATGAAGCCGCTTCACATGTCGAACTAGGATACCAATCTTTTAAAATAAAAGTTGGCACAAATGTCAAAGAAGATGTGCAGCGCATTAAAGCAGTCCGTTCTAAAATTGGCCCAGATATCTCCATACGTGTCGATGTAAATCAAGGATGGCAAGACAGTGCAACAACCCTTTTGGCATTGAACCAATTAAAAGATTGCCATCTTGATTGGATCGAGCAGCCCGTCAAAGCTGATGACATTGACGGGAT
>JBFGKX010000270.1:0-2924 GCA_041576455.1 Paenisporosarcina sp.
ACTAAAACTCAGAATATTCCTTATTGTTAGTTATATAGTATTCGATTAAACTGAGATGATAGGTAAAATTACTCAAAGAGGAGAATGAAGATGATGAGAGATTCCACATTACAAATGAAAATAAATAGCGATGAATATAAATGGGAAAATGAAGAAGGTTTGTTAACATACAATGATAGGCATGCGATTATTGTACGAAATGAATCATTAGCAATTTTGATAAAAACTTTAGACGAAGTTGCGGGGAGTGAGAAAAGTAAGGAAGTTCTTGAAGTGTTTGGATACCGAGTAGGAATGATGGTGAGTCAATCATTTTCAAATCGAAATGATGTAGAAAATATTTTAATACAATTCAGTGATTACTACCGAAATGCAGGTTGGGGAATTGCGAAAATCTCTGCGTTCTCGATAGAGGATAAACATGTCGTCGTTGAATTGCATAATAGCTGGGAACACCGAGTCTTAAAGTCGATGAATAAAGAGCAAGAATGTATTTTCATGCCGAGTTTTTGGGCGGGGCTAATGAGTGATTTATTGAAAGTCAAGTTATCTTTTACTGTATCGAAGAAAACAGGAAACGGAACTGAATTTAATGAAATTCAAATGTTTGAATGAGTGTAAGTCAATCTATCCATATTTATAATTTTTGGCATATACCAGTCTAATTTCATTTTGATGTTATAAGTTTTGTCCTTTTGTAGAAACTAACTGGACATTAAATTTAACCAGAGAGGTGAATGTGAAAATGACTGAAAAACAAAAACCACTTCCATCCATAAATCAGCCTGAAAGTGAAAGAGTACAACAACAAGAGAAGCTTAGTAAAGAAGAGAAGGAAAAACTGCAAGTACTTGAGGGACAAAATAATCATCATGTAGACGAAAGTGGTGGAGCTTAATTTAATTCAATAAGGACATAAAAAAACCGTGATGCGTCAAAATATCACGGTTTTTCAATTTATTGTATAGGGAGTTGCGTTGCATTTTCTTGTTTTGCAGGAGATTGTTCGTTGGCAATCGGGAGTGATTCTTTCGTTTTAGGCTGTGATTTTTGTTGGGACTTTGGAAAAGCGTGCTTTGCAGCTGACCTCGACTCCTTACTTTGCACTTCTTCATTGTAATATTGCACGCTTGTCATTGCGCCTTCTTCCACCATACGATTGTCATCTGGATCATTTGGATCCGAGTACCCTGATTTGGTCATTTGCGATGGACCCACATTTTTGGAGTCTAAAAATGCAGACATTCTCGTCATCGTATTTTGAAGCGTCATTCTTGCTTTTTCTCGGTTTGCTGGCTTTTGAAAATAAGTATAGGCCATGGCTGCCATGCCTCCAATTAGCATGGAACGGCTTTTTCCTTTAAACATTGTCATTCCTCCACTAACTTGATAAAAGTTCTTTATAAATTAGTGATGCCCAATAACGCTATGAATCAGTCATGAACTTTTTACTTTTACATGAATTCGTGATCTACATACATCTTGAAAATTGATTGAGCAATCGCTCGAATCATCAGGGATTTTAAAGAAAGATGAAACCAAGTAAATCGTTAGACAATCGACAAGGTCTTCCACAATACTTAGAGATTGTCTAAAATCTTCTCTTTCATGCAGTTCTTTCAATTAAAACTGACAGAATCGTAAGCGTTTTCAAATAATTAAACAAAATATTTGTATTGTTGTGTATAATTAGATTTGTTGGAATTTAAGCAGATATAAAGGGGAGAAAAAACAAATGAAAAAAAGTTTAGTAAAAGGCTTAGCGACGGTACTTCTTGTTAGTGGAGTATTGGCGGGCTGTGGTTCAGATGAGGGGACATCGACAAATAATGAAGAATCTAAAGGACTGGATGCGAAATTAGTGACAATTGCAACTGGTGGAGCTTCAGGTCCTTATAACATTATTGGAACAGCATTAGCAGAGCGCTACTCGAGTGAGTTTGGCATCAATTCGAAGACACAAACGACTGGTGCATCAGTAGAAAATATCAATTTACTCATGCAAGAAAAAATTGAAATGGCATTCGTGATGAGTGATGTTTTGAGTGAGGCCGTGCAAGGTGAAGGGAATTTCCCAGAAAAAATTGAAAATGTTTCTCAAATTGCATCTTTATATCCCAACTATGTTCAAATAGTGACGACTGAAAAATCGGGCATTGATTCATTTGAAGATTTAAAAGGGAAACGCATCGCAGTTGGAGCTCAAAACTCAGGTGTTGAAGTAAATGCACGTAATCTCCTAAATGGACATGGCATTTCGTATGATGATATTGAAGTAGATTACTTAGGGTACGCAGAAGCAGCAGATGCGTTGAAAGCTGGAAAATTAGACGCAGCATTCTTAACGAGCGGGATTCCGAACGCTTCACTGATGGAACTCGAACAAGGTTTAGATATGAAACTTGTACCAGTAGACCCTGAGAAAATTAAAGAAATTGCGCAAAATCAATCATACTTCGTAGCTCTTGAAATTCCAGCAGGAACTTACGGAAATGAAGAAGCTATTCCGACAGCAGCAATCATGAATGCATTAGTGGTTCGTGCTGATATGAGTGACGATGATGTGTACGCGTTAACTAAATCGTTCTTTGAAGGACTTGGCGATTTAACAAATGCACATCAAGCAGCTGGGGATATTTCTTTAGAAGCAGCGCAAGCAGGCATGGTTGCTCCAGTACATCCAGGTGCTCAAAAGTACTTTGACGAACAGTAAATGGAAACGGAGGAGTACATTTTTATGGGTACTCCTCTTTCTATTCATTCTATGTGTCTTGCCATTACGCTTTATTGAAATTTCGCTACCAGGACAAACATTTTACCTACTTGAACAAGAGTTTGATGTTCAGTGGGTTCATTCTGTTGAAAAAGAAGAGTGGATTGAATCCTATGAACTCATTGGAAATAAGCTCTTACTCACAACTACA
>JBFGKX010000271.1:0-2899 GCA_041576455.1 Paenisporosarcina sp.
CTTCAGTTACTGGATCATTTGAATATTGATCAGATTCATATTCTTGGCGTATCAATGGGAAGTTATATCGCACAAGGGGTTGCAATTGCTTCTCCCAACCGAGTAAAGAAGCTTATTTTAGTTGCAACGAAATCAGAAGGAAAAACATCTTCCATGGAGGCCTTGTTTAAAGAACACGCAGATGAACTTGAAGGCCTGTCTTTTTCTGAAAAAGTTTTAAAAGTCTCTCCTTACATGTTTTTTGATTTGAGTGCTGTCGGCAAATGGAGTAGCAAAGCCGCTAAGAAAAGTCCTTCATTGACGGCTAAAGAAATTACAGCTGCCAACGAAGCGTTACAAGGCTTTGATTTCACAAAAGATTTACATCGGATCACAGCGAAAACTCTAGTCATCAGTGGCAATCATGATGAATTAAATCCTTCTGATGTGGGTCGCGAAACCGCAACGCTTATTCCACATGCCACGTTCGTCGATTTTAATCAATCCGGTCATGCGCCCAACGTGGAACAACCATTGTTATTTTTAGATTTTGTTTTAGAGTTTTTAGAGAAAAACTAACCAGTTAAACCTATCTCTCAACGTGTGAGAACTAGGTTTAACTGGTTAGTGGATGGATTTGTGTTTATTAAAAATGAGCTTGATGAAGTAATACAATAAAATTGCGCCAATTAGCGTAATCCAAATAGTTGTTTCATCTAACTGATCTGATAACAAGCCTGCTGGAATAAGGGCAAGCATAAAAAAGTAAATGAAATTGCCAATACTGGTCGCAATAAAGAATGGCTTAAATTTTACAGTACTTAGACCGGCTAATATATTTACAACGCTGGTTGGCACAAGAGGGAAAATTCTTGCTTGAAAAATGTAAGAAAAGCCATTCTCATTTACTCTTTCAAGTAATTCAGGTTTGAATTTTTCAATTAAGCGGTCTTGAAACAAATACCTTACACCATAGAAAACAATCACACCTGCAATAATACTTGAGAACCAACTCCAAAGAAATCCTTGGACAACACCAAATAACATAATGTTGATTGTTATGACTAACACTAACGGGAAAACGGTAAACGAATTTTGAAAAATCATAATGATTAGCATAAATAAAATTGCATAAACCAGATTATGATTTAAATAAGCTTGAGTTCCTTCAACATCTTGATTCATTAACAACGTAAATATTCGACGATTCAAAATTAAAAATAAAACTAGCAAAGCAAAACCAAGCCAAATTAGCCAATTTTTATAAACCGTTTTTTGGAAGACATGTTTCATAAGTCACCTACTTGTCCATTGACATTTCTCGAACTGATGTTACGAACACCTCGAGAAAATTTTCGAGTGTTCTTTCATGTTTTCCAAGAACTCCTTTTCTATGCTAGATGATTGTCCAAATTTGAAATAATATTTTATGGCTTACAGATATAGAGTGATTTTAGAATGGACTTTGAAGTGGACAGATTATTGTTTATTTACCTTTTTATTCCCGTTTTACAGTCGCCTAAAACCAGTGCATGAAATGGCGACGAAGGTTTAGTAATAGAAGACTTCGAAATACGGCCATATTTTATGAACTGACGCAAATCAATCCATCCATAAAGGCATGCTAAAGGAAAAATGTCTGAATGGCGTAAACGTATTCCCAAGTCATACTAGAAATACTGCATATGCTAAAACATCCTTTCAACTAAGGCGGTGTTAAGCATGGGATACGAACATCATCATCATAGTGGTTCTTCATTTACTTTATTAGTTGTGCTCTTTATCTTATTAATTATTGTCGGTGCAAGCTTTCTTTATTAAATCATTTCAGTAACCTTCATTAAACCCTATGTCGCTCGTCCCTTTTTCCAAAAAAAGACGACATAGCAACTCCATCCTCGTGGACTGAACCCCGAATAGCAGACATTTCAAAAACCCTATTCGGGGTTTTTTGTGTTTCATTATTTCTCCATTAAGTGAGACGTTTCAGTAAGTTTGGTTAAGGGGTGTGTTTGCATGAAAAGTTTCTTAAATGGCACATAATGGCTACCAATTGCCAATATCCAGATAGCTTATTAATTAACCGAACTCTTTTTGATGCTTTTTCTTTCGCTTCAAATAGTCTTCATCTTTGCGAATTTCGTCCCATTTCTTTTTAAAAATAGCCGCTGACTCTGCTTTGATTGGATCAATGTCACGTTCTTTTATACTGCCATCTTCATTGTATTTTCGGCCACCTTTGTAATTGGTGTACCGTCTCGCTCGGGTATAGCCCATTTGAATAAATTTACGTGCCATGTCCATTCCGACAAAATCATCTTGCTTCCGGTAGTCTTCAAACATCTCATAAATTTTCTCACAAGATTCTTTGGCAATCTCTGGTGTTTTAAAACGCCAATGTGGCAAGATCTCGCCTTTATAAGGTTCAACAAGTAAAACCCCTTGCTCCCCTCTCCCTACTCGGTAAAGCTCTGGATGCTTTCGCAAATCGAGATTCTCATAATCCAAATCATAATCAAATGCCATTTTCACGCCCTCCTTTTTCTTTTCATACCCGAAAATGTAAAGTTAAAATCTCTACGTATTGAAAGAAGCATTCGCAGTTTCCTACATTCAAATTTATGATATTGAATATTTTTATTAAAAACGTTTGATCATTCACACATACTTTGACCCTCTCGGGGTAAACCGCCATTAGAGAGACCTCTTAACTAGAATTGTGAGGTGCAAGGATATGTCAGGTTATAAAAAGGATAGTCTTTCTCTTATTGGCGCGGTGGGTTTAGGTACTGGTGTGATGATTAGTGCAGGGATTTTCGCATTACTTGGACAAGTAGCAGAGCTTGCTGGCTCTTGGTTTCCGTTAATTTTCATTGTTGGTGGGATTGTGACTGCATTTAGTGCGTATTCGTATGTGAAA
>JBFGKX010000272.1:0-2898 GCA_041576455.1 Paenisporosarcina sp.
ACAAGATACTTTGGTGGAATAAAACTTGGTGGCGGCGGCTTAATTCGCGCATACGGAAAAGCGACCACAGAAGGAATTTTCTCAGCACAAATTGTCGAACGAAAATTGCATTATATAATGAAGGTCTCGATTGACTACACCTGGTTAGGCAAAGTAGAAAATGAAATTCGCAACTCTGAATACCCTCTCGATCGAATTGAATATGCGGATTTAGTAGAATTATATATCTTTGTACCAACTGATAAAGAAGAAATATTTTCCGGTTGGATAACAGACATAACGAATGGACAAGCGGTTTTCGAACATGTTGGAGAGGAATTCCTCGAGTTTGTTATCTAAATGATACAAACATTTTCTTTTACGAAATGTGTGAAAAGTTGTATAATGAGGAGATTGAAGTCTGCGAGGGAACCATGTCAAAACTTCAGACGTCTTATTGAAAGAGTAAGGATATAAACCTGCTCAGAGGAGAATTTGAATGAAACGAAAAGAATATCAATCAGTTACACATAAATCGTCAACAAAGTCTTTGGTTTTGAAAATTTCAATTATGATTGTAGCTTCCATGTTAATTAGTTTGACAGCTTACGGTTTATATTTAAATAAAAAAGCTCAAACCGCCGCTGGAAATGCATTGGAAATCATACGTGAAAAGTCTGAGCTTCGTGAAGAAGCCGTTCAGCCTTTAAAAGACAATGTTTCTATCTTGTTTGTCGGTATAGATGATAGTGAAGTGCGAAGCCAAGGCGAATCAAACAGTCGCTCAGATGCATTAATGCTCGCAACATTAAATAACAAAAGTAAAACGGTGAAATTAGTCAGTATTCCTCGAGACTCTCTCGTGTATATTCCAGGGCTAGGGTATGACGACAAAATTAATCATGCACACGCAAATGGTGGGACAAGAAGTTCTATCGAAACGGTTGAAGAATTATTTGAGATTCCGGTTGATTATTATGTACGAATGAATTTTGATGCATTTATAGATGTGGTTGATGCTCTCGGTGGTATTGAAGCTGAAGTGCCTTACTCACTATTAGAAAAAGATCAGTTTGATCGTAAAACAGTTCAGTTGGAACCTGGCTTGCAAGAACTCGATGGACGTGAAGCACTTGCCCTCGCTAGAACACGTATGAAGGATAATGATTTAGAACGTGGGAAACGCCAACAAATGATTTTACAAGCGATCATGAAAAAAGCATCATCAGCAAGTTCTTTCACAAAATATGGTGATGTAATTGATGCTGTTGGTGATAACATGAAGACAGACATGACCTTTGAAGAAATGAAATCTTTCTTCGCCTATATTAAAGATGGCGCACCACGCGTTGATACACTTCAACTTAAAGGTTTCGATGACATGTCAACTGGTGTCTACTATTGGACACTTGACCAAGAGAGTTTGGATGAGACACGAGATATATTGAAAACACACCTTGGATTAAATGGCGACTCATCTAGTTATACGGATAGTGGTAGTGAGACACAGACAACTGAATTTGCTGCTGAACATGATCATAATTAATAAGCTGACCCATTGCGGGTCAGCTTTTTTCGTTACAATAATCTAAACGTTACGGAATATATTTTCAACCATTTAAAGATTAACGTTTTGAAGTTATATACATGCTAGTACACACAAAAATAAAGGTTCTCCGTCAAATGTTGTGGTGGAGTAATCATCACTTTACCTCATCCCACGTGATATCCTATTTATACTTGTGTGTTCATCATATTTTTGCTTGGAATTGCCTGAAGCCAAAATAAAAACCTCATGCATATAGCATGAGGTCATTTGCCGATCATTCGGACAAAATTGATAAGTGGGCGATAGTTTTTACCGGCTAGTCCAACTGCTTCTACAAACAGTTCAATGGCTACTAGCATAACTGCGATTAAAAGAATCGCACCCCAAACAGTTGCTTGAGAGAAGATTAATGCTGCTAAACCGAACATGGCAGCTAATGCATAAATAATTAATACAGTTTGTCGATGTGTAAATCCAACGTTAAGCAAGCAGTGATGTAAATGAGATTTATCTGCTGCAGAAAGTGGTTGTTTCATTCGGTATCGACGCACGATGGCAAAGAATGTATCTGAAATTGGTACTCCTAGCATGATGATTGGAATAACCAAAGAGATGACCGTTATGTTTTTGAATCCCATTAAAGCAAGTACGGCAATCATGAATCCCAGGAATAACGCTCCTGTATCCCCCATGAATATTTTCGCTGGGTGGAAATTGTAAAACAAAAATCCTAGTGCACTTACTGCTAATATTGAAGCCATTGCAAAAACGAAGGTATTACCCATCATTAGTGCCATTCCAGCTATTGTAATTAATGCAATCGTTGAAACGCCAGCTGCTAGTCCATCTAAACCATCAATTAAGTTAATGGCATTTGTAATTCCAACTATCCAAAGAATAGTTAATGGGATATTTAGATATCCGAAGTCTAATTCTCCACCAAATGGAAGTTTAATAAAATCAATATCTAAACCACCGTATATCACAATTCCGGCAGCAATAAGTTGTCCTAATAATTTTGCTTTTGCTGTAATTTCAAACATGTCATCAAGCACGCCTGTTATAATAATCATCAATGCACCTAAAATAATAAATGGTGCTGTTGGATCTTCAGGTCTTAAGATAAAATATCCGATTAAAAACGCTCCAAATATGGCTAAACCGCCAAGACGCGGCATAATTCTCGCATGAACTTTTCTGTAATTTGGTGTATCTACTGCACCAATTCTGATCGCTAGCATTTTAACAAGCGGAGTTAACAGTATGGATGCGACAAATGCCAGAACCAATGTTAGGTATAGCATGTCTTTCCTCCTCGACTCTATTGAATATGACGTAAGAATTCAATAGTATTATAGCATGAAATGTCT
>JBFGKX010000273.1:0-2868 GCA_041576455.1 Paenisporosarcina sp.
AAATGAAACGATGACCATTTCCCACTGATCTTCCATCACGAAGTAATATAAAAAGGCGTTAATCAGAGCTACTTTTCCCGTGGTAAATATGCTTCTTCCCTTAAAGAGAGTCACTACTTCTGACCAAGAATTTATATTCCCACTTAAATAAAAAGCAATGATGAGCAGAATATTGGCTTGCCAGCTAATGATAATAGCAGTCCCTATGAACAGAAGGAAATACCCAAAAGGAATTGCTTGAGCATACGGATATAATGAAATAAAGAAAAGAAAACCAACCGTATGATACAGCACGAAAGAACCAATGTTAAATAGGGTGTCGGTAAATTCATCTGGGTCTGCCGTTTTTGTTAATTTACGGTGGAAATAGACGGCGAAACCAAACACAAATTCATAAATTAAAAGTCCAAATGGTCCCGCAAATAATACAAGTGATTGGCTATACGAAATGCCATAATTATAATTAACATTGCCACTACCTTGTTTAATTCGTAAAGTTGAAAAAATTGTAGAAAAAATAATATATATGGTAAACACCATTAAAAATTTGGTACTGTCAACCTCAAGAGGCGCAAACAATAAACCAACAATAAGACTCATCACAAACAAGGAAACGTCGTAAATTTTGTACTTCTTCACTCTTTACACCTTCTAACTAATCAGTATCTAAATTATAGCACAATACAAATTCCTTTTAAGGGAATGTCTTCATTAATTTCCCATAACCTCTCATTTAATCCCCACTTCTTTGTTTCTTCAAACATTTTCACTAAAATGATTTAGGTCAAAGACAAAGTGATTTCAAAATTACGTACTCTTTTTTCTAAAGACGAGCCACAGGCCTCCAAAAATGAAAAACGAAACAACTTCTAAAGAAAAGATGTACCACGGATAAGGACCTAAGAAATCAAGGAGACTCCCATTTATCGGTTTTGTGCGCAAAAACATATAATTCCCTTGAACATAAACATTCACAGCAAATATAATCGGTAACAATACGTTTAAAATTAGCATGGTTTTGATGATGCCTTTAAAAGTCGGGCGATACCCTTTCATCCAAGTGAAATATAGCGCTGTGAGGATAATGCCTATATGTGTATAGAAAAAATGAAAGTACCTGAAATGTGGAAAGCTATAGTTGAGAGCTGGTGTTATTAACGCTTGAAGAGCTCCACCAATGCCAGCATAAAAGACAAAATCATAGATATGTTTATTTCCAGTCCACAGAAGGATAATCGCCCCACCTAAACTAATACTGCATAATTCAAGGGGCAATGAGTTGCTCCAACTCCACCTCCCAACTTGAACGAGCCACACATGATAATAGACATCTATCGTCAATAAGGATAGTGCAAAAAGACGCTCGTACACCTTCCATTTAGTTGATTGAACTGACTCTTTCTTTTTGAACAGAAATAGAAAAAAGACTAAAAAGCAAAGCGCGATCATGGCAACTAGATGCGCTGTTGAAAACATGACGAACGAGGGTCCAACTATTTTTCCCATTCTTACTCCTCTTTCCCTCTATTACTTCTTATCTATATGTATTCGATTTTTTACCTCAAATCCCTTTGATGGGTTTATGCCGATATGATAGGTAGACACTGTGAAGAGGATTTATTTTTCATTTTTCAGATTAGAAAAAGCAGCTTACTCGGTAAGCTGCTCGTTTACAATCATTCACTTTTCCGTTCAAATCGTAGTCTCCGTTTAATCACCCTATACACGATAAACCCTGCAATCGCTAACAACAGGAGGACTGGCAAATTCCCAATAAACAGGACCACAATGGCTGATGCCGCAGCAAGCAATGAGTTCGTACTCGTTGCGAATTGTTTTTTTGTTTTTTCCCATGTGTTCAGCTCTTTGCTGTCAATCGCCGGTACGACGACACGATTTTCAAACATCGACAATTCAATTGTTGAAAATGAAGTTTGGTTTTCAAGGTATTTCATTTGGCCAACCATTACTTCTATCTCTTCTTGAACATGTGCTAAATCCGCAGATATTTTCAACAGATCCTCTGTTTTTTGTGCCTTGCTCATAAACTCAAGCAGTCGTTCTTCAACTGCACGCTTCGATTTCACACGAGATTGCAAATCTACAAATTGCTCCGTCACATCCTGACCAGTTACATTTCGCGTCAAAATATCCGCCGCTTCCTCTTCTGCATCCAACAGAAACTTTTCAAAATTCTTCTCGGGGATTCTTACGATCATTTTGCCACTGCGCGACTGATCGTCTTGCTGATAAACCGTGGACTCTACGATATATCCACCATATTTCTTCACTTTTTGTTCAATATTGCTTTGTGCTTTGTCCAATTCTTTGACATTCACACTCAAAATTGCATGGTGAATAATCATTCTCTCTGTCGCGAATTCAGGCACTTTTTGCTTTGCTTCACCATACTCTTTTTGTACCGTCTCAGACTCCATGGCCACTTCATTAGAAGTTGACTCGGGAGCGACCGCTTTATCCTCGGCCCCTTCATTCGAATACTCATACTTACTCCCACCGCATGCCGCCAGTAGTACCAATAAGCTTGAAAGTAAAATACCTAACCCCATCTTTTTCATGCTCAGCTGCCCCCTATCTCTATACTATCTATGACGTAGTCATTAGGAAAAATGTTACAATCGCTAACTGAAATAGATGAACTCCATGGCTACGGAAGGAATTATAAAGAATGTAGCGAACTACATCATGCAGAAATGAATCTTATGGGGGATGAAAATGAAGTTAATTTTAATTTTATCTGCGTGTGTCTCACTCATCATGGTCTATATGTTCTCTAAAATTCCCAGTACGATAAACCCTTTCAAAATCGCCTTTACGAGCATTCAAATGACCATCATTGGTGCATTC
>JBFGKX010000274.1:0-2863 GCA_041576455.1 Paenisporosarcina sp.
GAGATTTTAACTCAAAAATTGTTATTTGATGTGAATCCGTATTAGAAAATACTCCACCCGTTGAAATAGTGATTTTTATGGACTCATCACTATTTAATTTAAATGGAAATGCTTCTACCGCTGTTCGAATTTCTTCAGCTCGTCGCATAGCTATCTCTTTTGACTCTGACAAAATCAGCATAGCAAACTCTTCTCCACCAATTCGTGCAGTTGTCTCTTTCGGAATCAAGTGGCGCTGCAGCAGCTGTGCAAACTGCTTTAAGATTAAGTCCCCATTGTCATGCCCATATGTATCATTTACTCGTTTAAAGTAGTCGATATCAAAAAGTAGGACAGCTAGGGGAAATGGTATTTTTCGATGACGATTCTCCACTATATTTACTTCTTGATCCCACGTACGTACGTTACCAATTGAAGTTAAAAAATCGATATTGGCATTTTGTCGAAAGCGTGTTCGATCTTCTTGGACCTGTTTAATATCGAGTATTAAAAAAGTAGTAATTAGACCAATAAGTGTTCCTACACCCCAAAAAACGGTGATGGTTCCTAATGGATGATCTCCAGGATCAATATTGATAAATAAAATAATACTATTTGCCATCAGAGCAAAAAAATTGAGTAATAAAGCCCTGTTAATCGTTGGTACAGAATGTTTCAAAAGAAATCTGTGTAAAACTAATAAACCCAGTCCCATACCTAAAGTGCCAAAGAATGCAACGGTCGCTTGAGAGTCTACCCCAAAGTAAAATCGCGTGATGGCGATCATAACCGAAGAAACCAGAAGTGGGGTGTGTAAACCGTAAAGTGAGAATAAAAGGAGTGGAATATGTCTCATATCAATTCGAACACCTTGAGATACCGATACAGCAAGATACATGAGAAAAAACCCTAATAAGCCACCAATAACGCCAATCCAGAACTGTTGACTCTGTGACTCTCTAATTTGTTTGTAATTTAACCAACGAGAGATAAGATAAAACCCTGTAAAGGCTATACAAGCATTGGCTACTAATTCAACAATAATCATGACTGGCCCCTTTTTACTAGAAGGATTCTATTATAAAAGAATTGAAAGGAATTAATGATTTCTATGTATAGGATGATAGAATTTAATTTATTTGAAGAGAATTACTGCGATATGTAGGTTGATTACTAAAAATAAATCATTTTCTAAAAACCTTGCTTATAATCGGAATAAAAAATGGTCAATATAACTTGTACCTTATTTAACTGTTGATGCTTTATATATTATTCACAGCATATTCGTTAGTACGTTTAGAATTTTGAATCATCATTAATTCTATCACTTTCATTTGGTGCTGAACGGCTACCGTCTATTTTTACTACTCCAACTACTTGAAAAAAATGACTATCATAGTATCTACAATACAATAACCAATAATGTGCGTCCATAAGTAGTTACATTAAACAGAGCATTATTCATTACTTCTGAAGCTCTTCACTTCTTCACTTAAAATACAAAGGGCACTATCATAGTTATCCACCCTAAATGTCACCTATTTACATGTATTAAAAATTTTTATTATATTAACCATAAAAAAATAAGAAAATAGAACGATATTTTTCATAAAAGAAAGTATAATATATCTATAAATATTATTTAAATAAGAAGACTTACATATTTTCATAAATTGGAGGACTACATGTTAAAGATTAGCCGCTTACCTATCCTGGCACTCATTGTTTTGACACTTATATTTTATGGTTGGAGTTTACTTTTTAAGGATAATGTATGGTTGCAATCATTTGGCTTAAGTCTGCTTTCTTTCACTGTAAGTACTATTAGTGTGATTTGGCTATTTCAAGCCTACCGACGTGTGACGAGTAAACTAAAAACCTTTTGGTTGTTATTAAGTATTGGTTCACTCAGTGCACTTATTGGTGATTTTTTATGGTATTACTATCTTTTTAGTAATGCCTTCCCATTACCTTCTAGCAGTCCTACTATCTTTTGGATCATGTCTTCCTTTTTCTTTTTAGTTGCATTAATTTATAAAACCAAAGCAATTGGTGTTGTTTTTTCGAACAAGTCCTACGTCTTTAATATTATTATTTATATGGTCACCGCTACCGCTATTAGCTTTCATTACTTAATCAAACCTGTGATAGCCACTTTAGACCATTCCTTTGTTAACATCTCAATTGCCATAGGTTTTCAATTTATAGACCTAGGCATATTTTTCTTCCTTATTATACTGTACTATCTTATTCAATTTAAGAGAGAAAATAATATGATGATCTTTGTTGTTATAGGGTTATTGTTCCAAGTAACGGCCGATTCCATTTACGCTTTTTTTTCAGTTAGAGAGATTTATCAAACAGGGAATAGTATTGACCTTTTATGGCTAGCTTCGTCACTATTCATAGGATTTGCCGGTTTCTATGCAAAAGACAATAGTCAATTAGAAAATGTAGAGCTTAAAAACCCCTTCGTGAAGAGAGAATTACTATTTGCATATGCGAGTACTGTCGTTCTAATCGTATTAGTTGCCTATAGTTACGAATGGAATTTTAACGCACTTAGTTTGGCATTGTTTGTTGCAATAATGATGATCATGGCAAGACAGGTTACCATTATGAAAAAGCATGACCATCTGTTAATGGAATTTAGACATTTAGCTTATCACGACCCCCTTACTCATTTAAGAAATCGATTAAGTTTTACGAAAGATATAGGAGTCAAATTACAAAAGAACAACATGAACCAACTGGCTTTGTTATTAATTGACATTGATCGCTTTAAAGTCATTAATGATACACTCGGTCACTTCGTTGGAGATCAAGTTCTTATCAAAATTTCAGAGCGCTTAAGAAAAGCTTTAGGAAAAGATGCACATATTTA
>JBFGKX010000275.1:0-2859 GCA_041576455.1 Paenisporosarcina sp.
GAAAATGGTGAAATCGTTGTAACCCGTGATGAAGGGGATGAGCTCGTTGTCTAATGTCTTTCGATTTGACCAGCCTCAAACAGTTGAAACAAAAATACTTGGTACGAAAAAAATAGATTATCTAAGATCGGATTCGACTGGACAGGTAACGAATCCTGTTCGGAAAAAGCAGTATTCTACACACGATGTCGACAGTTTAAAGATTCAATATCAACAACTTCAAAATCAGATGAAGATTGAGCAAGAAAAAGCTCAAACGGACATTGATTTGTGGTGGCAGTCGAAGAAAGAAGAAGCTGCACAAGAAGCACATAAGCTTTCAGAAGAAGCTTTTAAAAAAGGATTTCAAGATGGTTTTGATCAAGGGATTTTAAAAGCTGAAGAAGAAATTGGGCAAAAGCGGCAAGAGATGCAAAATTTAATTCAAACAGCATATGACGAAAAAACAAAAATTATCCAGCAATCAGAACCATTTTTATTATCGTTAAGTGTAAAAGTTGCTCGTAAAGTAATGAATGAAGAATTTAAATTACATCAAGAGCAGTTAGTAAACATTGTCAAACGTGCTTTAAAACAAGTTGAAGAGACTGAAGATGTTGTGATGCAAGTGTCACCGGAAGATTACACCATCATTCTTCCCTTTTTGGAAGAGCTTAAAACCTATGTCAAAGCAGACTCTGAGTTAAAAGTGATTCCCTTAGCAAATCTTTCACAGGGTGGATGTATGATACATACCGCAAGTGGTTCTTATGATGTAACGGTTGATGGTCAGTTACTTGAAATAAAAAAGCACTTGCTCGCTCATTGTGAGGAGAAGGCAAATAATGAAACTAGAAATCGATGAGTACCTTTCAGTTGTTGAAGAAGTTCAACCAATCAAAAAACATGGAAAAGTGATTCAAGTGATTGGCTTAACTATTGAGTCAAGAGGGCCCTATGCAAAAATAGGAGAGCTGTGTCTCTTATATCCTAATCATTATGAGAAACCGATTGAAGCAGAGGTCGTCGGGTTTAAAGAAAATAAAATTTTACTTATGCCATTAAAAGATATCTCACAAATTGGTCCTGGCTGTTTAGTTGTTGCGACAGGTTTTCCCCTTCAAATAAAAGTAGGTCCATCGATTTTAGGAAAAGTACTTGATGGTACAGGAAAACCATTAGATGAAAGTATCTTACCAAAAGGCTTGAAAAAATATTCGACGAATAATACACCGCCTAATCCATTACAAAGACCAAGAATTGTTAAGCCACTAGAAGTGGGTGTTCGAGCTATTGATGGTTTATTGACAGTTGGCCAAGGGCAACGAATTGGCGTTTTTGCAGGAAGTGGCGTTGGGAAAAGTACGTTGATGGGCATGATTGCCCGCAATACAGAAGCTGACATTAATGTCATTGCTTTAGTTGGAGAGCGCGGAAGAGAAGTTCGGGATTTTATTGAGCGAGACTTAGGACCAGAAGGGTTGAAGAAATCAGTTGTCATTGCAGCAACTTCTGACCAATCACCTCTTCAACGCATTAAAGGGGCATTAACCGCAACCGCAATTGCTGAGTATTTCCGTGATCAAGGAAAGAATGTCATGTTAATGATGGATTCTGTTACGAGATTTGCCATGGCACAAAGGGAAATTGGACTTGCAGTTGGTGAACCGCCAACGAGTAAAGGGTATACACCAAGCGTTTTCGCCATGCTCCCAAAACTGTTAGAGAGGTCAGGAACTTCAAGTAAGGGTTCAATTACCGCTTTTTATACTGTTTTAGTAGATGGTGACGACATGAATGATCCCATTGCAGACGCTGTTCGAGGGATTCTTGATGGACATATTGTATTAGATCGTAAAATTGCTCAAAAAGGACAATTCCCTGCAATTAACGTTATGGCAAGTGTTAGTCGCGTTATGCATGAAATTGTGTCTAAAGAACACCAAAAGGCTGCAGTCGAACTAAAACGACTGTTAGCAGCTTATTATGCATCTGAAGACTTAATAAATATTGGTGCCTATAAAAATGGGGTCAATAAAGAAATCGATGATGCCATACGGTCTTATCCACTCATAAAAGAGTACTTACAACAAGATATTCATGAGAAGACAAAGCTTGAAGAGAGTGTCGAGAAGCTAAAAGCTCAATTTGGAGGGGGTTAAACGTAATGCAATTCAACTTTCGATTTCAAAAAATATTAGAGCTAATAGAAAATGAAAAAGATTTTGCACAAATCCAAGTAGCTGATGCGATCAAACACCATGAAGCAGGACACCAAAAGAAAGAATCCGTTTCATCAAAGATGTTCGAATTAGAACAGTTAAAAAAAGTGAAACAGCAGAATGGTATGAATATTTCAGAACTTAGAATGTTAGAAAACTACACCAAACAACTACAAGATTTACTTGCTTCTTCAGATCACGAGCTAGAACAATTAGAAAGCAATGTATCCAAAACACAAAGTTATTTGCAAGAAAAAGCGCAAGAAGAAAAAACGTGGGAAAATCTCAAGCAACAACAAAGAATCGTGTTTGAAGAACAAAAAAAGGTTGAAGAACAGAATTTTTTCGATGAATTAGCAACTATAAGATTCTACCGCTTAACTCAAGCGAGTATAGCGGAAAGAGGGTGAGTCCAATCGATGCTTTAAAGTTATCTTTCCAATCGCCAGTTGAATCTACTACTAAGTCATTCAAACAAAAAACGGATTACTCGAAGGTGAAAGACCCAGTGGCTTTTGCAGAATTGTTTGCTTCTGTATCGACGGAAAGTCAAATTGATAGTGCTGAATCACCAAATGAGATGCAAAAAAAACTGAGCGAAGTGCTAGATGCTTTGCAAGATTTATCACGCGATAACTTGTCTTCAGATGAACTAGAA
>JBFGKX010000276.1:0-2846 GCA_041576455.1 Paenisporosarcina sp.
GCTTCAGCGGTCCTCTTGATGTCACGTGAAAAAGCAGATGAATTAGGATTAACACCACGAGTACGTATACATGCTCGTGTTGTAGTTGGATCTGACCCAACTCTCATGCTAACGGGGCCGATTGCGGCGACACAAAAAGTATTAGAGAAAGCAAACTTAACGATAGAAGATATGGATGTGTATGAAGTTAATGAAGCATTTGCCCCGGTTCCCCTTGCTTGGCTAAAAGACATAGGAGCTGACCCTTCGAAATTAAATCGCAATGGAGGGGCAATCGCACTTGGTCACCCTCTTGGCGCAACGGGTACGAAATTACTGGTCACCCTCATGCACGAACTGGAACGCACACAAGGCCGCTATGGATTACTTGCGATTTGTGAAGGAATGGGCATGGCTAATGCGACCATTATTGAGAGATTACCAGCTTCGGAGGACCTTATATGAAAACATCTGAAGTAATTGCCATCGTAACGGGAGGTGCATCTGGGCTTGGCGAAGCTACAACTCGTCGTCTAGTTGCAGAAGGCGGGAAAGTAGCGATTTTCGATTTAAATGAAACTCGTGGTCAGGCACTTGTCCAAGAACTTGGGAACGATTCGGTGAGATACTTTCAAACAAATGTTACGGACGCGCAGCAAGTCGAACAACATGTGGTGGATGTGGTCGAGCATTTTGGGAAAATTAATGCGTTAGTGAGTTGTGCAGGAATTGCGACACCTGGAAAGGTAGTATCACAAAAAGGTCCTTTAGCTCTTGAGCGTTTTGAACAAGTGATTCAAGTGAATTTAATTGGCACGTTCAACGTCTTGCGCGTGGCTGCACAAGCGATGCAACAAAACGAACCTAACGCTGAAGGTGAGCGGGGCGTCATCATCAATACGGCTTCAGTCGCAGCATTCGAAGGACAAATCGGCCAAGTCGCTTACAGTGCGTCAAAAGGCGGGGTGGTTGGCATGACTCTACCGATTGCACGTGAACTAGCGAAAGATGGAATTCGAGTAATGGCAATCGCCCCGGGCTTAATTGAAACACCACTTTTTGAAGGGTTACCAGAGCCTGCTCGTCTGTCACTCGCAAGTTCAGTACCTTTCCCAAATCGTCTAGGCAAACCAAGCGAATATGCTCAATTAGTAGAAAGTATCTTGTTAAATCCGATGCTTAATGGCGAAGTGATTCGGTTAGACGGCGCGATTCGCATGCAACCAAAATAAGGGGGAATTGATGTGGGGAAATATCGATTTGAAACAGATGAACATGTGATGTTTCGCAAATCACTTCGAAAGTATTTAGAAAAAGAAGCGGCCCCTCTTTATGAGCAGTGGGAAGAAAATCGATTGATTCCAAAGTCTTTTTGGCAAAAGTTAGGAGAAATGGGTTTCTTGTGCCCGCAAGTTGAAGAAGCGTATGGCGGTCTTGAGGTCGATTTTCGATACGCTGTCATTATTGGGGAGGAAATGGAACGTGTAGGCGCAAGCTTAACAGGTGTCGGTTTACACAATGATATCGTTGTCCCATATATCGAAGCGTATGGGACAGATGAACAAAAATCCCGCTGGTTGCCGGGATGTGTGACCGGGGAACACATTACAGCGATTGCCATGACAGAGCCTGGTGCAGGATCTGATTTGGCGGCAATTCAAACGACTGCTGTTTTAGATGGAGATGAGTATGTTGTGAATGGTTCGAAAACGTTCATTACTAACGGCATCAATGCGGATCTCGTTGTGGTAGTAGTGAAAACCGATACACAAATCGAGCCGAAGCATCGCGGAATCAGTCTATTGGTAATTGAAGAGGGCATGAAAGGATTTACACGTGGTCGCAAACTAAACAAAGTTGGCATGCATGCGCAAGATACGGCAGAGTTATACTTTGAAGACTGTCGTGTCCCTGTAAAGAATCTTCTTGGTCAAGAAGGCAATGGCTTTACGTACTTAATGGAAAAACTTCAACAAGAGCGATTAATGGTGGCGATTTCTGCACAAACAGCCTCTGAAGATATGGTTGAGATGACCCTTGATTACGTCAAATCGAGAAAAGCATTTGGCAAACCAATCGCAGCCTTTCAAAACACACAATTTAAATTAGTGGAAATGAAGACAGAACTCGAACTTGGCCATTCATTCTTAGAATCTTTAATTGAAGATCATATGGCAGGAAAAGAAATTGTGTCAAAAGTATCGATGGCTAAATATTGGTTAACCGAGACCGCAAAGAAAATTTCTGGAGAATGTCTGCAATTACATGGTGGCTATGGATATATGGAAGAGTATAAAATCGCACGACGCTATCGTGATATCCCAGTTGCCTCCATCTATGCAGGGAGCAATGAAATTATGAAAGTGATTGTGGCGAAAAAAATGGGCTTATAATCGAGTGGCTGCTTCTTTTCCCTGGAAGCGGCTATTTTGTATCTTGTCCGTTAACTTGTTCCAACCAAACCGTAAATCTGCATATTTGAAAGGTACATATAATTGTTTAGTAAGTTCTGTTAAAGAACAGATCTGATTGGAGGCTCACTGCCCACCCTGCGGAAAATGCGCATCCTAGAGTGGATAACAACAGGCATGTTTATTAGAGGGGGAGATTTAGTTAGAATTTTTTTAGGTTTAGTTGTAATTTTTCAGGAGTTAGTTGGAATTCTTATCAATGTGGTTCTGTTAAAGGACCGTGTTGATTGGAAGGGAAGGTGCGTGCCACTGTTCCTGTTCCTATTTCTGTTTCTGCATCGCTGTGCTAGCTTTGGAACATGAAAGTTCGTTGGAGCGGATACCAACAATCATGCTATACAAAGATAAGGGTTCATACTGTATAATCCCTCACCATAACCCAATCTACATACAAGC
>JBFGKX010000277.1:0-2838 GCA_041576455.1 Paenisporosarcina sp.
TTCTCTGACTGCCGCTTCCTTGAGTGACTCTCCTTCTTCAACCTGTCCCCCTGGCATTTCCCATCCTCTTCTTGGTCCTTTAATTAATAAAATTTCTTGTTGATCATTAAATACAATTGTTGCTGCTGAAACAATATGTTTTGGTGGTGTCAAAATCTCAAGCTCCTTTTCAAACGTGATTTTCTACTCTCTACATTTGCATATTAAAAAGTGTGAGTACCTTTACCTATATTAATAAAGTATTATTCGATTGGTACGGAGATTCGGAATACTTTAAGAAAACAACTGATTGATTGAGACCACTTAGATGTAAAGCAACGAGGCGATTCACCGACTGCTTCACATCCGCTAGCTTAGCTAAATGAACAGCTATGTTTAACAGAGCCTATTAAAAAAGCTGAACAACTAATTAGTTGCCCAGCTTTTTCCCTCATTATTGAAACTGAACTTTTAGCTTTTTGGAAACTCTAACATTATACGTAACCATGATGCCAACAACGAGTAAACCGATCACATCTGTATAGGTTTCTGGCACAATCAATAATAATGCTCCGGCTCCTAATAGAATTCTGGTAACGATATTCATATGCGTTTTAAAATACCCCTCGACCGCAGCACTCAATGCCAAAATGCCTACAATGGACGTGAGAACGATTAAGATAATGGCACTGATTTCAGGTAACGGAAATTCTTTTGCATTTGTTGCTACACCCGTGGTATCAATCATCAACATGGCTGGATTGTAGACAAATAAATACGGAATGATAAACCCTGCAATTGATAGTTTTAAGGCTTGGAAACCGGTTTTCATTGGATCCCCACCCGAAATACCAGCACCTGCAAATGCGGCCAATGCGACTGGCGGTGTAATATTTGCGAAAATCCCAAAATAAAACACGAACATATGAGCAACCAATATTGGAATATCAAACGTCGCTAAGGCAGGAGCAGCCATCGTCGCTGTGATAATGTAAGCTGGAATTGATGGAAGGCCCATTCCTAAGATCATGGAAGCGATCATTGTAAAGAACAACGTTAAAAATAACGAGCCCGCCCCTAAACTCGTAATTGATGAAGTCATTACAGTGCCAAAGCTCGTTAAACTGACAACACCAATAATAATCCCCACGACTGCACAAGCTGTCATAACGGAAAGAGATTGTTTTGCCCCGTTCGCTAAAGCTTCTAATATATCCTTAGGTGACATGCGCGTTTCTTTTCGAATCATACTAATCGCGATTGTCAGTAAAATTGTATAAAACGCGGCATAGCCAATTGGCATAGACATGTATAAGAAATAAACTAAACCAACAATTGGGAGTAATAAATGCCCACGCGCTTTTAACACTTCTTTTGCTTTTGGTAGATCTGCTTTTGGCACACCACGTAAATCTTCTTTCCCTGCTCGATAATGAACTTGAGCAATCACGCCCAAATAGTAAAGTAGTGCTGGTAAAAGGGCCGCTAACGCAATAGTCCCGTAGCTAACGCCTGTTGTCTCAGCCATAATGAATGCACTCGCACCCATAATTGGCGGCAATATTTGGCCGCCAACAGAAGCACTGGCTTCCACTGCCCCTGCAAAGTTTTTGGAGTACCCAATTTTTTTCATAAGTGGAATGGTAAAAGCTCCAGTGCCTACTACATTGGCAACTGCCGCACCGTTAATACTCCCCATAAACCCACTTGAAATGACTGCTACTTTTGCAGGTCCTCCTTTTTTGGCGCCTGCAAGTGCCAATGCCAAATCATTGAACAATTGACCCATGCCGGATTTCGCCAAAAACGCGCCGAATAAAATAAATAGGAAAATGAATGTTACAGATGCACCGATGGCACTTGAATATAAGCCTTCGGTTTTTAAATACAATTGCCCAAAAATATCCGCTAAATCAAATTGACGTGTAATTAATCGATTCGGCATCCAATTGAAATGACTGACGAACGGGTAGGACAAAAAGACTAATGCAAGGATTGGTAAAATTAACCCTGTGATTCGTCTAGCTGCTTCTAAAACGAGCAATACTGTAAAGATTGCCATGATAATGTCAGTCGTATTTGGAATACCACCACGTGTGGTTACGATTTCGGCGAACTCTTTCACTAAATAAACCGCTGTTGAAATGGATGCCACAAATAAGAGCCAATCATACCAAGGGATTCGAGTACGATCTTGATTTTTATAAGCCGGATAAATTAAGAATACAAGCGCAATCCCAATTGCCACATGAATCGCTCGTTGTTGTAATTCAGGCATTGGATTATAAGTTATGTATAAATGAAAGAGCGAATACGCAATTGCCATCGCTGATATAAACCACGTGATGCGCTTATTTGTAATTTGGCGTACGACCGATTCACGATCGAATTTTTCTAAAAGTTCTTTTTCATTAACACTTGGATCTGCTGCAATGACTGCTTTTGGTTCTACTCCCAAGTTATTCACCTCTTATTCTATTAAATCAAAATGGCCCACCATGGGACCCATTTACTTTGAATTTGAACTTCTTCATAATCATCGACGATTTCGTATAATGGAAGGACTTTTCCTTTGAATTGAACAGTCGTTTTTACTAAATGTGAAACAACCAACAAGATTTCATCCATCTCGCGATTAATTTTCATGTGAACAAACCCATCGTTTCTCACTTCAATGATGCCGTCACTCGGCACACCCGCTCCAAATGTTTTAAACGCTGTAGTTGTGAGTAAGAGCTTATTTCCAATGAGTTCATAGGATTCAATCCACTCTTCTTTTTCAACAGAATGAACCCACTGAACATCAAACTCTTGTTCAAGTAGGTAAAATGTTTGTCCTGGTAGCGAAATTTCAATAAA
>JBFGKX010000278.1:0-2824 GCA_041576455.1 Paenisporosarcina sp.
TAATAGGATTCATCTGCTTTTGCAATTCCAGGCGACAACCGATCAGCATCATACCACGTATCATCTCCAATAAGGTGACCTGAAAGTCGTTTTACTCCTCGATTGGCTAACATCGAGGCAAAATGATCAAAATCTTTTTTTAATAAAGTAGGATCTCCCTGTCCACGAAGATAAAGATTTCCATAAAGGGTCCCTTTCGCAACCGTACCATTTGTTAACACATCTGTGGAGAAACGATGACTTTCTCCAAGTGTCTCTAATGCGGCTGAAGCGGTCAGGATTTTTAGAGAAGAAGCAGGCGTAATTCCCTTATCGGCATGATATTGATAGACAGTTTCTCCAGTAGACGCTTTTCGGATGGTCACACTTGAAGAAGCACTTTTCATTCGGCTATCGGTCATGATGGCATTTATCGAGTTTTGCAAGTTCGTATAAGAAGAGGCAGCATGAACAGTGGAATCGGTTGTGACGGTAGATAATGTTGTACCACTAAACATAAAAATAGTAGCAAAACCAATTAAGATTCTTCGTTTAGTTTTCACTTCGTACCTCCCGTTGAACAATAAGTTATTATTACTTTACCATGAAATTATCAGATAATAAGGTCTCTATTTACCTATTTCTTAAATAGTTTCGATATGCCTAGTTTATTTCAAATGGATTTGCAACCCCACTCCGAAAATTAAATACATAAGAAATATGCGCCAATGCTAATAAACCCCAATAATGCTAGGAGAAAAACGCGCATCGCAGAAGTCACTTTTACTGAGTCGGTTAAGATTTCTTTTACTGTCACCATAAAGATCATGCCGATAGACATGCTAATGAAAGCGGACCAAAACAGTGGATCTTCATTGCCTAAAATACTTCCAAAATAAGCACCAACCCCTACTGGAAATGCAACGAGTAAAGTAATAAACAATCCCATGCCTACTCTAATTCCAGCCATCATCAAAGGCGTAAATACAATGATTCCTTCTGGAATGTTGTGAAGAAGAATCATTTTTAGAATAGAAACACTTAAAGCAGAATCTTGGTTGGATCCTAAACTAATGCCAATTGGAAGGTTATGTAATGCAATACTTGCCATGAGCATCCATCCAGTGTATAACGAATATCGTCTGTCATCTCTTTTTTTCTGCACCACTAATATCTCGAATGATGTATGTATTAGTTTAAAGATCATAACTCCTATTAAAAACCCCAAAATAAACGTATACCAATTGCCTAAATAAATGGCTTCAGGAGCTACTTCAAAACTTAGTAACCCGAGAATTAATCCTGCACATATACAGAGTACCGTATCCGTTCGTTTCGGGAATTTCTTGACCCCCCTAGCGAGGACTCCCCCTAAACCAAAACCCAAAGCCGTAAATAAAGTGCCCACTATCCATATTGAAGACATGATTTCACCCTCACTCTGTGTGTCTATATGTTTATATGGGGTGTGAGAAGTATTTATGAACACAAAAATGATATAGGGGGAATCGAGGCCACTGAAGAAGTACAATTAAATTAATCACAAAAGCCACCTTCTCTCGATTTATTTCAAGAGAAGGTGGCTTTTCTTTGTGTTCAGATAAGACGTGTTAGGAGATTTTCGTTACATACGGGCGGTCCGTGAGTTTCTCGTCGCAAGCGCCTGAAGGGTTTTGCATGGACACGCTTTTCCCACTGAAGTTGCCGCCTTTCTCTACAATCCAACTTAATTTAAAATGAACACAGATTTAGTTCATAGCTTTCGTCTAATTGTAGTACTGATTTTAGGTAGTGTCTTGAATAATTTCAAATTAACATTCTCAGGAGATTCTGTATCATTTTTCGCTCGAGCCTAATGAGTTAGTCCATTTCAGTCCCTCTGCGCTGACGAATTTGATAATGATTTAACTGCTTAAATAAATGAGAGGCTACATCTTGATCAATTTCGAAATTAATACCGTATTCAATGTCATCGCCAAATCTCGATTTACGAATAATTAATCCTTTTAACGCAAACGTCTCTTCGATGATATCAAACGTACATTCTACTTTTTGATGAAGCGGTATTTCGATTGATGTGGTAAATCTCAAACCACTCACACTAATATCATCAATATAAATGTGCATAGGAGCTTCTCCATTATAAGAAAGCTTCCCACTTATAGATTTTCTAAAAACCACTCGAAAAAACTCTCGTCGATTCTCAATCATTTTGCACCTCATTTTCGTAAAATTCTTCAATCACATATACAAATTAATTAACAAGCCTTTGATTTCGCCGACAACACGAAGCAAATCGATGCTTTCTTTTTCGTTATGTATTACTTCATCATGTAATTCAATCAACTTTTGATCAATGACTTCTACTAATTGATGGGTTTTCATTCCACCACTTTGATTAAAGCTTTGTTTTTCCGATAACTGCAACCCATAACTTAATGATTCTCCAACAAACTGTTTAACAAGATTTTTATAATCTCGAAGATTTTCAAGTGTGCGTTGATTTCCAAGTTTCTGTCCTTGTGTATCCACTCGAGCCATTAATTGGTTTAAGGATTCCAGCTGTAATTTCGATTGTGATTTTCGGATAACGGCAGCAAAGGCATCATTAGATTTAATTTCCACAGCACTTTTTTGAAGTCTTTCACTTCCAATGTTTGTTTGCCTTTCAATACGCAAGTGAAGCACCTCATTTTACTTATGATAACTTTGCTTTCGCTTTAACATGTTTATGATAAGTTCTACTTCCCCATGATCGATTTGTAAAACTTTAGCAATTTGTTTTGGTGAAAAGCCCTGTTTATATAGTTGAGAAATTTTTTCATTCTCCTGCTTTTTAACTTCA
>JBFGKX010000279.1:0-2810 GCA_041576455.1 Paenisporosarcina sp.
CCTTTCTCAAAAAAGAGAAGTATCGGCTATTTCTTACGCTTTCCGCGGACGAAACGCCAGCCTCCTCGACTCAACTGTCGATGACAGCTGAGCCTGTGGGGTCTAGCTTGTCTCGTTTTTCCGCAGGAGTCTTCAGAAATATCCGACCATCTTACTACTGAAATATCATGAAGAGATAAGCTTACACAAGAAAAATCTGTTAATTGGAGTGGAGGCGGCGAAAACATGTGCTCCTGCGGTTATTCGTCGCAAAGATATTGGAATTAATATCTTTTCAGCGGGAACAGCACGAGCTGAAGGCCCCGCAGTCAACAAATTGTGCGAATGTAAGTTTGCACAATTCGTTTGAGACGAAGCAAGCGTAGCGATGCAACTCTTTTTCATGTTTCGAAGCTAGCGAAGCGATGCAGAAACAGAAACAGGAGCAACGATTTTCCAGTGACGAGGAGACTGAAGCCGTGCCCGCAAAACGCGTCCGCCGCAAAGGAAATCAACAGGTTCTTATATACGCTCTTTTTCTACCGTATACAGTTATATTCATTATTTTATTGTTTGTCTACAGTCTGAACTAAGTTATCGTAAACTGAGTTTTTTCGTTTTAGTTTACAAGGACTTTAATTTTTCAATTTAACGAAGTAGGTTTTCTATTATTCGAAGAACTGTTTTACTTTGCTTTCCACATCTAAATATCCTTGAATTAAGTTTCATAAGTTTTCTTCATCTGTAAATTGGGCTAGTTCTGTTCCATACCAATCTTCTAATTCTTCTCTTGTGACTGTATAAGTTTGGTCTCCAAAATCAAACGTAATCCAATCTACATTCTGAACCAATGCAAAAATAAAAGACGTATTGGTTATAACTGTTTTTTTGACAATATCATCAGTCATTGTTTCTTCTTTGTCCTCATACGTTAAGACCAATCCGTAAGGTTTTTCTTTTGTTTTAAGTTCAATTTCTTCCACGTGTTCACCATTAGGTAATTGATAGACAAGGTTCCCAACCGCAGTATTATCACCAATATACGAATCCTTAAATTTAAATAGATCTTCATTTGCTCAGGTACTAGAACTACATCCAGTTAGGGTTAGAAGTATTAGCATTTAAAAGAAATATTTGCCCATGTTCTTCACGTTTAATCATCCTTTCCTTATGCTCAGTATCTCTATGAAAAATGAATGCATTATATAAACTTCAACTTCATTACGCACATAACATTCTTACAATATATGTAACATAGCTTCTTAAATGTAGAGGAATATGAATCTAACTTGTAGATGATAAAAACTCAATGTTAAACAATTAGTAGTGTATAAGCAAAAAATGTAAATGGATATTTATGTTGAAATATGAACATTCTTTAACTATCTATCTTAATTTAATTAAAGACGATTGGAATGATTGCAAATGACTATAAGAATAGAAAATAGACCATTAAAAAGCATAGGTTATATTATGGTTGTTGGAATTATTGTAGGAATTTTTTCTGTAATTTCGGACCTACTCCCGTATCAGCCGGACAATTTTATCGAGATCGTTATTTCTTACTTAGCCGTTTTAATTAATTCTTTAATTGTCTGGTTTGCATTATCGATGTCAGTTGGTTATTTATTCGGCCATTCGTTTAAACAAGCGACCTTGTTAGGTGCTGCTTTTACGTTCTTTGCTATTACCGTATATTTTGTGATGGGGAACCTTTTTAACGATTTCGGTCCGAAAATATCTGTGCATGATCTATTTATGGTCTATGTAAAATGGTATTTAGCAGCAATTGCGGGTGGAGTTATTGGGAGTATCTTTGGATTTCTGGCAAAAAAACATCCAGTTACTTTACTAGTTTTGGTAGGTGGCATGATTCTTCAATTAATTATAAATGGTACATATTCTTGGCAGAATCCAGTTGGTCTGGCACAAAATATTACTTATAGTTTTAGTGCTGTATTTCTCCTGTTTTATTTATTTTATCGATGGAGGAAATAGTAGTATATAGAGTGATCTTATTCGAGTAGACCAATATGAATAAATGTTTGGGAGCTAAGTAATATGAAGAAAACGTATGTATATGTATTACTAACTGGACTCGTTTTTGTACTGCTTATTAGTAGTTATAAATGGAATGGTTATCGAGAAAGAGCGTTAGTGGATGTATTAGAAGCGGGAAAAATAACTGAAATCCACTTCAATGTCCCACCCTTTGACGATTCTATAATTTATAATACGGCTGTAAAAGATGAAGAATCTATTCAAGAGCTCATAGCATTTTTTAGTCGCTATCAGGTGCAGAAAAAGGGAAATGAAAATTTCAGCTCTAAATATCCAAAAGAACAATTCATATTTCTACTGCGTTACAACGATCTTCGAATGAACATGCCTTATCTTATTGAAAGGGATGTAGTTATCGTAAATGAAGATCATTACACAATAACGAATGGTCCAATAGATTATGAGTGGATAGAAACATTTAAAAATAATCACAGTGATTCTTTCTCATCATCTTCAGTCACCCCTACAGAAATATGAATTAAATGACCGACTCCTGTGGGAAAGCGAAGTCGTCGAAATCTACTCGAGCATAGCTCGAGTTAGTTCGGCACGAGCCCACGGAAAGCGGTCATTTAATGAATTTAGCTCTATATTTAATGATAAAAACAAAAAATGCTGTAAACAAACTTTTTTTAAGAGTTTGTTTACAGTCTGGAGGCTAATTCAACTATGAATTAACCTTATTTGTTTGAATTTTTTTCTCAACAACAATCCCAGTTATAAAGTACGTTAGTGAAATCGCGGTTTTTTAAATCTTCTTTCTTGATGAA
>JBFGKX010000280.1:0-2799 GCA_041576455.1 Paenisporosarcina sp.
GTCAAGCTAAATTTAGTTTACCTCAAATGTTAAAATGACAAACTTCTTTACCGTATTCTTGGAAAATATGCTCACAGTCTGAAACAAAACACAACTTGCGTCCGTCCTCTACTCAGCCTCCAGACGGATAAATTTGGAAGTTCTTTTTGATAAAGTAAACTTACAACAAAGGTCAAGGGGGAATTAATATGTTCGCAATCGTTAAATCTGAAGGTTTTTTTGGTCACGTGAAGGATGTTTATCAAGAAGAAAAAGTGTCGGTGGATCATATTAAGCAGATCGAAATCAGCAGCTCATTTATCGATATGGAGGTTACTCAAACCGAGCAAGAGGAAATCCAACTTGTATTAACAGGGAAAGTCAGTAGCTCATTGGAAAAGGATGTGCGGATTCATACTAAACAAAGTGGCTTAACTCTAATCATTGAAACGAAAGTAAATGATAAAAAGTGGATGACAGGATTTAAACGAATATGTTTAACTTTGCAAGTCCAGCTTCCAATGAAATTTAATAAAGACATCGTCATGAAAGGCACATCTGGTGACATTTCTTTAGAAAAGGCTCAGCTTAATTTCGTTCAACTCCAAACATCTTCTGGGGATATACATGTAAAAGACGTGAAAGCAAGAAGTTCGTTAAAAACGAAAGTGAGTAGTGGGGATGTTAATATCGTTAACGTCAAAGCGCATCTCATGTCCCATCAATCTACAAGTGGAGATGTAGAAGTGAAGCAATCGATGGCTACTGTCACACGGGCTGAGTCAACATCTGGAGACATAAGTATTCAAGATTGCAGTGGGAAAATGGAGCTGAAATCTACTTCTGGAAATGTAGAAATTGATTTAAGTCAATTAATGGATGATATGCAACTAGCTTCAACGAGTGGAGATATAAAGATTGATCTTCAACACACACCAAATGATGTAGAAGTTGAATTTAAAAGTTCGTCTGGTGACGGGCTAGTTCGAATACCCGAGCTTTATTTTGAAGTGAAAAAAGAAAATCAAATTTATGCTTTCAAAGGAGTAAAAGAACCAAAGATTGTTGCCCGAACTAGATCAGGTGATTTCACTTTAAGATAACGACACATTTCAGTTGGCGACGCCAACGGAATCAGCAAGAACTGAAGACCCTGGAGTGGACATTAAAAGAACAAAGACTAAAATCGCCACGTCGTGTGGCAACGTCTTTGAAACCAACATCCTATTGGCCACCGCGGAAAGCGTACGCCACAATGGAAATCAACATTTTCAATATTTCTACAGTCTGAAGCAGTGCCCCTTTTGAAGAGTCACTGCTTTTTATTAGTACTGTATTTATCAGAAAGAGTTAAATAGGTGTTAATAATAAATTTCTTATATGGAGTTTCAGGTAGGGGAATAATTAAATCATATGCTGTTTTTGCTTCATTCAAAGCTTTTTCAGAATCACCTAAATGGTCATGACATAATGCTCGATATGAATGAACTTCGTACGCCACAGATAAATCATATGGATGAAACAGATATTTAGGAACTTTGTATTGTCCAAGTATGGCTAAGGCGTTCTCGATTTGAGCGACCCCATACAATGCTTTTCCTTTTTCGAGTAAAAAGTGATTATTATCCTCCGAAGCCTCTTCACCTAGTTTCATTTCTTGTACAATTTCCATGAAAGAATCTAGGGATTGTATAGCCTTTTCATATTCATGAGAATAGGAATTATAGTAATGGGCTTCCATAAAATCTGCAATTGCTGTCGAGAACTTATTTTCAGCGAACTCTCCATATTGTCTCATCTTACGCAAGTAATACATTCGATCTTCCTCATTCCCATTTATAATTGCTTGGGAACAAGCAAGACGATATAAGTCATCCATTCGGTAAAAAATTCGACGTTCCTTTGAAAAAGATAATGCTTCTTGCATTTTGAATCTAGCTCTTTCATAATCGCCCACTGCTGAAAATAAAATGGATTCAGTGTACAAATAATCTAAAGTTGTCATAGCATCTAAAGGGGAATTAATTGTTACCTCTTCTTGTAAAACGATATTTAATGCTTCTTTATATTCCCGTGCTGTAAATTGGATCATTCCTTTAAAGAGGGCAAGTGAAGCACGTTGATTGTGCAAATGTAATTGTTCGTATAATCTCATTGCTTTCTGATAATAGGATTCCCAATCTTCGCGTTTCTCGTAATAGCCACACCGACTAAAAATGTCTAGTAAGCGTGCGGATTCATAACTGATTGAAAGTTTGTCAACAATCGGCTGGATCAATTCAATAATTTGCTTATGTTCGTCAGATAAATCAATGTAGTCTACTCTAAATAGCTTCTCAACTTGATCTAAAACGATTCTTTTTTGAGATTGACTAACATCTTCCATTAACTCAGAAGATTCAACACCAAGCCGTTGTGCAATATAAGATAAACTCTCCATTGAGGGCTGAGCTTTACCATTTTCGATTAAACTTAACATACCTTTTGACAGTTGGTTGCCAGCTAAAGCTTCAAGCGTATACTTTTGCTGTTTTCGCAATTGTCGTATTCGTGATCCAATTGTATCCACTTAAATCGCTCCTTTATATTTAGTTTAATTATATTAAACTTTAGCTTGCAAGGGAAGTTTTTTCGTGGTATTGTTTGTTTAATTAAATTAAACAAAGGGAGATTTAATAAAATGGATGAGACAGTAAAGTTAAAAAAAGCTACCCAACATTTATGGACATTTACAATCAGTAAATTAATTTCAACTTTTGGAGTTAGCGTGTTTACCTTTGGAATAAGTTTTTATATATTATCGATCACGGGTTCTGCGAC
>JBFGKX010000281.1:0-2774 GCA_041576455.1 Paenisporosarcina sp.
GCACCCAATAGCAGCGAAGCGATAACAGAACCAATTAAGCCTCTTTGGACCAATAGGTTAACTAGGCATTGAGACGAGTTTGATTGATAAAATCTCTAGAATGATCGATAAATCCCCAGTTTGATCGATAAACCATCTAAAATGATTGATAAATTTATTATCGTAATGATGCTACCCGATGCAATGGTCTATTTCACGAGAAGGAAACTATCTAACTTCTTAATCACTCAACAGAAGAGTAGCGAAAACAGAACCAACTAAGCCTCTTTGGACCAATAAGTTAACTAGGCAATGAGACGAGTTTGATCGATAAATCTTTAGTTTGATTAATAAATTCTCTTAAAATTATACATTCCTTTGTTGCTCCCTATTCCTACGATAGAACTTTCGTTCATATCCCGATGCCTCCACAACAATGTAAGAACAACCTATTGATAAATCCCCCCTAACCATCCTTCCATAAAAATGAAATCTTTCATCTTTGTATATTTAGATAGAACTTGCTATGTTATCATCAAAGAAAATGATTGATACACGGAAGGATGATTAAAAATGTCAAATATTTACGATTATACTGCAGTTCTAGCAAATGGCGAAGAAGCATCATTAGATACATTTAAAGGTCAACCGATAATTATTGTGAATACGGCGAGTAAATGTGGATTTACACCACAGTTACAAGAGTTACAAGAATTGCATGAAGAATATAAGGATCAAGGCCTAGTTATTCTCGGGTTTCCTTGCGGACAATTTGGGAATCAAGAATTTGAAAATTTAAGTGAAACGATGGAATATTGCCAAATCAATTATGGCGTTTCTTTCCCATTGTTTCAAAAAATTGATGTCAAAGGGGAGAATGCTCACCCTTTATTCAAATTTTTAGTGTCTGAAAAGAAGGGATTTATTACGGAAGAAATTAAGTGGAATTTCACAAAGTTTTTAGTGGATCCAGACGGGCATATTGTGAAACGTTATGCTCCTCAAACGTCTCCTAAAAAAATTGAAAATGATTTATTACAATTTATTTAAAAATCCGAATAGTCTTTCTTATTTGGTGTCCTTGACAGTCTATATAGCCGCTGATAACCTTATCAATAATATTCAAGAGGATATGGGAGGAGTAAATATATATGTGGGAATCCAAATTTGTTAAAGAGGGTTTAACGTTTGATGATGTATTGCTTGTACCAGCAAAGTCTGAAGTATTGCCTAAAGATGTGAATTTATCGGTTGAATTGACACCAAAAATCACTTTAAATATTCCAATGATTAGTGCGGGAATGGATACGGTGACCGAAGCGCCAATGGCAATTTCAATGGCTCGTCAAGGTGGTCTTGGGATCATTCATAAGAATATGAGCATTGAAGAACAAGCGGAGCAAGTAGTTACAGTGAAGCGTTCTGAAAATGGTGTCATTACTGATCCCTTCTTCCTTACTCCTACTCATCAAGTATACGATGCTGAACATTTAATGGGGAAATATCGCATTTCCGGTGTTCCCATTGTTAATAATAAAGAAGAGCAAAAGCTAGTTGGAATCATTACAAATCGTGACCTTCGCTTTATTCAAGATTACTCGTTGGCGATTGACGATGTGATGACAAAAGAAGAATTGATTACAGCACCAGTGGGTACCACTTTGGAGGATGCTGAAAAGATTTTACAACAGTATAAGATTGAAAAGCTTCCAATGGTAGATGAATTGGGTGTGTTAAAAGGTTTAATTACAATTAAAGATATTGAAAAAGTGATTGAGTTTCCAAATGCAGCGAAAGATGGTCATGGACGTTTATTAGTAGGTGCTGCAGTAGGTGTGACATCTGATACGATGAAGCGAGTTGAGCATCTTGTAAAAGCCCAAGTGGACGTCATTGTTATTGATACCGCTCACGGTCATTCACAAGGGGTTATTGATACAGTTAGCGCGATTCGTAAAGCTTATCCTGAGTTAGGAATTATTGCAGGAAACGTGGCTACGGCAGAAGGCACTGCTGCTTTATATCAAGCTGGTGCTGATATCGTGAAAGTGGGAATTGGGCCAGGTTCTATCTGTACGACGCGTGTAGTTGCAGGAGTTGGTGTTCCACAAATTACAGCTATTTACGATTGTGCAACAGAAGCGCGGAAACATGGAAAAGCAATCATCGCTGATGGTGGAATTAAATATTCTGGAGATATTGTAAAAGCGTTAGCGGCAGGAGGACATGTTGTCATGCTTGGAAGTTTGCTTGCGGGTACTTCAGAAAGCCCGGGAGAAACAGAAATCTTCCAAGGCCGAAGATTCAAAGTATATCGTGGAATGGGTTCAATTGGGGCAATGGAAAAAGGTTCGAAAGATCGTTACTTCCAAGACGATGCCAAAAAATTAGTTCCAGAAGGAATTGAAGGTCGTTTACCTTATAAAGGTCCTCTTTCTGATACAATTCACCAACTTATGGGGGGGATTCGTGCGGGCATGGGATACTGTGGAACAAAAGATTTACAGGAGCTTCGTGAACACTCTCAGTTCATTCGAATGACAGGTGCCGGTCTTCGCGAGAGTCATCCACATGATGTACAAATTACAAAAGAATCACCAAACTATTCCATTTCATAAATAACGAAACTTTTGCACCTATTCTACGTCTTTTATTTAGGCAGAATGGGTGCTTTTTATATGGAGCATCCCGGATGTTGGTTTTTTATGATAAAATGAGCAAGTGAAATTAAATAGAGAATGGCGGAGGTTCTAGAAGTGAAGAGAGCATGGAACAAAGCGCTAGTGCGCTGGTTA
>JBFGKX010000282.1:0-2764 GCA_041576455.1 Paenisporosarcina sp.
CCATCAGGAAAAGAAGTAAAATGGAAACTCGAAGAGAGTGAAATTACGAAGCTAGAGACATGGATCGATGAGTGGGATATTCAATTACCAGCTTTAACAAACTTTATCTTACCAAGTGGTCATCCAGCTGGAGCGGCTCTTCATGTCGCTCGTACAATTGTACGTCGAGCAGAAAGGTCAGCTGTTAGCATTGGAGAGGATGTATCTCCATTTGTATTGGCCTACTTAAATCGATTATCAGATTTCTTATTTGTAGCTGCTCGCTTTATCAATTTACGTTTGGGGCATAAAGAAAAAGGATTACATGCTGAGTAATCCCTTGCGGTAATGGGTTTTTGTTGACTTTAAGGCTGATTCTTCTTTATACTAATTATAACAATTATAAAGTAAGAATCTTTATGAAATGAGGTGCATGGCGATGACTGAAATGCATTTACGTGACGCATTAGATACCTTGAAATCTACAGGAGTTCGAATAACACCACAACGTCATGCCATTTTAGAATTTTTAATTCAATCCATGATTCATCCTACAGCAGATGATATCTATAGAGCACTTGAAGGGAAATTCCCAAATATGAGTGTTGCAACTGTCTATAACAATCTCCGGGTTTTTAAAGAAATAGGATTAGTAAAAGAATTAACTTATGGTGACTCTTCAAGTCGGTTTGATTTTGTTACCAATGATCATTATCATATTATTTGTGATTCATGTGGCAAGATTGTTGATTTCCATTATCCTGGTTTAGATGAAGTAGAACATTTAGCATCTCACGTGACAGGTTTCCAAGTGAACACACACCGCATGGAGATTTATGGAACATGTCCTACCTGTATCCCTCAAGTTACAAAAGTATAATAATTAGAAAAGAGCAAATTTTGCTCTTTTTTTTGTGAAAAAAAAGAGAACATTATAAGGTAAATGTTCTCCATGCTCATTATGAGTTTTTTCGATTTAGTTTTTCATCAAATTCTTGTCCTTCTAAAGCAGGATCTAAAGTCAAAGGTTCTTGGCAATACATACACATATCAACGCGACCTAAGACTTTCGTATGTTTTCCACAGTTTGGGCAAACAACTGGGACAGCTTTAGTAGATAGCATGCCTATCCAAGCATAAACGCCGGTACTTCCTAAAATAGCCATTAATCCTAAAAACATAAACAGTGTCATAATGATTTGATTCTCTTTAAAAAAGATTCCAATGTACATAATGACAAAACCGATAAAGATTAATGATAACGCAAACGAACGAATTCGATTAATTTTATTTTTATAAGTTTTCATGAAATGTTCCTCCTTATTACATAATTACTATATCATAATTGAGAATACAAATCGCTTGAAGGAATCTAATAAACTTTGTCGAAAAAAGTACTTATACCATTTTGATTAATTAATGAGGGGGACTACCGTTGGAGCAAATTCTGCGTCCTATTTATCAGGAAAGAGCGAGCCAACCTAATACGCTAGGGGTTATTTTGGTCGAGAAGAGAGAAAGAGTTAGTCAAATAACGGATACATTCGATACAATCCTATTAATATTAACCAAAGAGGCTAATCAACCTGTGTTCACTAAACATTACACATTTGATGATAAAAAAGCGGCGATGCACATTGTTACTGAAAAACAATTACGCAAATGGTTACTACTCGGCACGAATCGTAAAATTGTAGATTGGATTTTTTATGGCCGTGTTATGTTTGATCGGAATGAATTTGTTCAAGAATTAAAAACTGAACTTAAAGATTTTCCTTTTTACGGTCGAAAAATTAAAATGGGTATAGAGTTTGCCAAACTGATTCGTCGTTATTTAGAAGGGAAAGTATTCTTTGAACAAAAGAACTACATGGATGCCTATAATCACATAGTGGATTCTTTACACCATCTTGCCAGATTATCTGTGTTTGAAAACGGCATGCATCCAGAAGTTACCGTTTGGTCTCAAGTTAAATTGATGGAACCATCTATTTTTAAATTATATGAAGAATTATTATCTAGTGATGAGCCCATCGATAAGAGATTAGAGTTATTGTTTTTAGCAAGTGAATTTATGATTCATTCAAGAACTAAAGATGGTTCTCGTCATATATTAGAAGTGCTGAGTAAAAAAGAGCATTGGACCATCCAAGAATTACATGAGCAAGAGGAGCTACGTAACTACTCAGTAGACTTAGAAGTCTTTATTGAGTTTCTAGTAGATAAAGGTTATATTCACGTTGAAAGAGTAGGAACGAAGAGCGAAAAAATCTTCCACCGTTACTATAAAGGTCAACAAATTGATGAAGAATCCCATAACCAGTGAGACGTTTTAAAAAAACGTCTCACTTTTTTCTTGACTTATATTTAATATGCCGTTTATAATAGAAAACGTCGCTAAGGAAGTTTGCTTGAAAAATAGATTTAAAAAGTGCTTGACTCTCATACTTTACGGTGCTAAATTAGAGAAGTCGCCAAAACAAGTGACACAAATTGAACCTTGAAAACTGAACAGCAAAACGTCAACGAAAGACGTCACGAGCGCCGAGGCGCGAGAACGGCTTTTGCGAAGGTTGCCTTTGGCAATCGGAGCAAAGCCCGATCCACCAACAGCGTTCGTGACTTAACTACTGATCAGCCATTGGCAGATCAAAGCGAATCGTGCGTCTTCGGACGGCGATACGCCAGCAGTATTGAGCAATCAACACTACTCTATAATGGAGAGTTTGATCCTGGCTCAGGACGAACGCTGGCGGCGTGCCTAATACATGCAAGTCGAGCGGAA
>JBFGKX010000283.1:0-2726 GCA_041576455.1 Paenisporosarcina sp.
CCTAGAGGAAGAATTTATGATAGTGTTGGACGGATAATGGTTGATAATGAACCCAAAAATGCTATTACCTATACAAAATTGCAAACAACAAAACAAGAAGAAATGCTGACTGTGGCTGAAAAACTAGCATCTATGATTAAAAAAGATTTGAATAATATTACTATACGAGATATGCAGGACTATTGGATACGGTTAAACAAAGATGAAGCATATGCAAAAGTGTCGGATAAAGAAAGAGATACACTGTTCGCTGACGAAACTTTATCAACCACTGATGTGCAACGTCAAATCGACAAGTTAGTGAGAGACAGAATTACTGATGAGGAACTATCAAGCTTATCGGAACAACAGCTTGAAGTGTTAGCTATATTTCGCGAAATGATTTCCGGTTATGCATTATCTCCTCAAATCATTAAAAGTGAGGGCGTTACACCTAAAGAATTTGCACGTGTCTCAGAACATTTAGGCGAATTAAAAGGAGTTAACACCACAACAGATTGGGTTCGAGTACCTAAATCTTCATTAGCTATTCTTGGCAGTACTACATCCCCTAAAGAAGGCATTCCAAAATCAAGTCTAGACTACTATTTAGCCCGCGATTATACGCGCAATGATCGTGTAGGAAGAAGTTACATCGAGCAACAATATGAAGAGATATTACAAGGACAAAAAACGGTTGTAAAAAACATTACTGATGGTAAAGGGACAGTAACTGAGACGGAGACGGTTTTTAAAGGCCAACCCGGTAAAGATTTAGTCTTAACAATTGATAGTGAATTTCAATCGGAAATTGATAGCTTAGTGGAAACGAAATTATTAGAGATGAAACAAAAAAACGGCTCTAATTTGCTAGATCGAGCATTTATTGTAATCATGGATCCTTACTCAGGTGAAGTCCTCTCAATGGTTGGAAAATATATTGATAAAAATTCAAAAACCGGGAAACTTGTAGTTAAAGATTATGCTTATGGTACATTTACCACTGCTTATGAAATAGGTTCTACAATTAAACCTGCCACGATTTTAACAGCCTATAATCAAGGGGTTCTTAAAATAAATGAAGTATTAATTGATGAACCTATTAAAATTAAAGGTACTGAACCTAAAAGCTCAATTTTCAATCGATCTTCGCGAATTGCGATGACTGACTTACAAGCACTTGAACGATCATCCAATGTATATATGTTTAAAATTGGTTTCAGACTAGCCAATGCAATCTATCGATTTGAAGAACCCATTAGCATTGATAAAAATGCATTCAACATTTTACGCAATTCATATGCACAATTTGGTTTAGGTGTGCCAACAGGAATTGATTTACCCGGTGAAGCTTCAGGTTTTAAAGGAGAAGATTTGTTTGCGGGGAAATTAATGGATGTAACAATTGGACAATTTGATACATATACGCCGTTACAAATGGCACAATATGTTTCAACAATTGCCAATGGTGGTGTTAGAGTTCAACCGCATGTCGTGAAAGAAATTAGAGAGCCTTCTACAGATGGAACAACTATGGGTCCGCTTGTAACTGAAATAGGTCCTACCATATTAAATCGTATTCATAACACGCAAAATGAAATTGATCATATAAAAAAAGGGATGTCCCGTGTCTATTATGGCAATCAAGGTTCAGCTAGATCCTATTTTGGGAATGCTCCATATCAAGCAGCTGGAAAAACGGGAACAGCTCAAGTAGTATACTATGGTCCAAAACGTGGGAATTGGGGCGATAAAACCATTAATTCAACCCACATCGGTTTTGCACCATATGATAATCCTGAAATTGCATATGCTGTCATGATTCCTTGGGCGCCCTATTATAATGGTCAATACGAAAGTACGGGAACACTACTTGCACGTGAAGTGGTAGATGCGTACTTTGAATTAAAATTTAGAAAAAGCACAATAGAAGAAAATGAATCTTCAACATTACAATCGATTAAACCAGCATTTTCGGAAGAATCAATTGAGGAAAGTTCTAAAACAATAATTGAATAAATTTAGTATTATAGACCATCATAACTTTAATTATGATGGTCTTCTTTTCTTTACAATCTTTTTACAATTAGTTTATATGTTCTCAACAAAGAGGATATATAGTAGGAAAGTAAGGAAAAACAACTAACCCTAGGGGGAATTATCAGATGAGAAACTTTAAATCCTTAATGATGTCAACTATGATTGGGACAAGCCTGGTTTTAGGTGCATGCGGTAATGATAAAGCAACTGATACAGACCAATTATCCGGTTCAGTTTCAGGTGACGGATCATCAACAGTCGCTCCTATAACAGAAGCGTTAGTTGAAGAGTATTCTGCAGTACAACCAGATGTTCGAGTAACAGCAGGTGTTTCTGGTACAGGTGGAGGATTTGAAAAGTTTATTGCAGGTGAAACAGACTTCTCAAATGCTTCTCGTCCGATAAAAGAAGAAGAAGCAGCAAAATTAAAAGAAGCTGGAATTGATTACACAGAATTACAAATTGCTTATGATGGTTTATCGGTTGTAGTTAACCCGGAAAATGATTGGGCAACAGATATGACAGTAGAAGAATTACGTGAATTATGGATTGAAAATGGAACGACAAAGAAATGGTCTGATATTAACCCTGAGTGGCCTGATGAAGAAGTGATTTTCTATTCTCCAGGGACTGAATCAGGAACTTATGATTACTTTGATGAAGTCATTCTTGAAGAAGAAAACTTAGTGAAATCTGCTACACTTTCA
>JBFGKX010000284.1:0-2702 GCA_041576455.1 Paenisporosarcina sp.
CCGCGGAAAGCGAAAGAAATAGCCGACCATCATTTTTTTCAATAGAGATTCTTTCATGAAATGCCCGCTTTCCGTGGGCTCGCGCCGAACTCACTCGAGCGGATTTCGACGTCTTCGCTGTCCCACAGGAGTCGGTCATTTCATTCCTATTTTTATAGGGTGACGTAAGAGGATCTTAAGAAAAAAAGTATGAACATGAGTAGGTGAAAATGCTGGCGAATCAACCGGTTTCCTATTGTAAGCGTAACTCTTCATATAATTTATATAGAGAGAAGGTCGGCTATTTCTGAAGACTTCTGCGGAAAAACAAGAGAAGCTAGATCCCATAGGGTTATCTGTTGTAGACAGTTAAGTCGAGGAGCTAGCGTATCGTCCGCGGAAAGCGAAAGCAATGGATGATCACCATCTTTTTTGCTAAAGTACACAAACATAAGAAGACGATTTCTTACACTTTTATATTGATTTTAATTTTTTATCTACAGTCTGAAACATTCAAGATGAATGTTTTTTTCATAAATTCATCTTCTCTTTCATATAGTAGTTTCAGTCTACTCAATGAAAGGGATGAGTGTATGAACGGATCAATTACAAATCAATTTGGACGTGCTTTTACAGGACAAGGGGTAAAAAATATATACACAGATTTAATTAATGAAGCACGAAAAGTATATTTTATTAAATCACCTCCCACATTTAAATTATCCGAATTATTTAGGCAACTGGGTTATCACTATGTAAAACGAGGGTATGACATTGAGTGGTTTTATGATCCATTGCATACAGACACCATAGAGGCGACGTTTGTAAGAGGAAATCGGATTTTATTTATTCAAGCTTCCCATCCAATATCACTCGAACCGAAATATTATGGAAGCACGCATCATGTTGTCTCTTTCTATGATGCGTATAATGTAGATAAGCTTAACGAATATGGTAGTTTTTTACGAGAGAAAACATTGCATAGTGAACAGTGGGTAGCGAAAGCAATGAAGACCATGAACAATGCCAAAAACATTCATGATGAATGGGAAGTGCCATATGTAAGTGGGATGAATTGGAGTGGTTTTGATGCACAAGCAGAAGCGCTCTTTCAACAAACTTTCAATACCCTTAAGTTCAATAAGAAACCTCAACGTACTCATCGATTAATGGGTACCTTAACACCAGAGGGAGCAAAAGATTATTTTGGTTCACTCACGAAGGGAATTAAAAGACGCATCTTTATTAAAGGGTATCCGGGTAGCGGTAAGTCCACTTTGATGAAGCGATTTGCTGAGAAGGCAGAGAGTTTAGGCCTGGATACTCAATGGGGTTGGTGTGGACTGGATTGTAACAGCATTGATTATGTGTGGTTGCCTGAACTTCAAACCATTTTCTTTGATAGCACAAGTCCACATGAATACGAACCAGAACTTCCAGGGGATGAGATCTACGACGTGACCAAATTCAGAAATTTGAGTGATGAAGATCAACTTTTGGTGGATGCAATAAAGGTTCGTTATCAAGAAGAAATCTTACATGCTACTGAATATTTACAAGTGTATTCTACTGATGATCAAGTCATTAGAGAAACCTTAGATGAATGTGTTCAAAATTATAAATGGAAAGAAATAGAGGATGAATTGTTTCGAAACATTTAATCATACTTTATTCTACAAAAAAATAAGCAATCATGAACATAGAAGCGAGTCCAATATGGGCTCGCTCTTTTGTGCTTCTAACAATAGCTTATGTTAAAATAAAAATATTCATATATCAACAGCGATTAGCCAATAGTAAGGATATGGCACTTAATTTCGCTTGAGAGGAAGATAAATTTGTCGAATGTACTAGATGCTTTTTTATCAGAAAACTTACAAGAGTTGCGTGATCAAGGTTTATACAACGAAGTTGATCCAGTTGAAGGTCCTAACGGAGCAATTATTACAGTGCGAGGTAAAGAATTAATCAATTTGTCTTCAAATAACTATTTAGGTTTAGCAACAAATGATGAACTCAAACGTATTGCAAAAGAAGCAATTGATGCTTATGGTGTGGGAGCAGGCGCAGTTCGATCGATTAATGGGACATTGGATTTACATGTGAAATTGGAAGAAAAACTTGCTGAGTTTAAAGGCACTGAAGCGGCAATTTCTTACCAATCGGGATTCAATTGCAACATGGCTGCCATTTCTGCTGTCATGGATAAAAATGATGCAATTCTTTCAGATCAATTAAATCATGCATCGATTATTGATGGATGTCGCTTATCTAAAGCAAAAATCATTGCTTATAAGCACTCTGATATGGATGACTTGCGAGCGAAAGCAAAAGAAGCACAAGAGTCGGGACTTTATAACAAAGTAATGGTTATTACGGATGGCGTCTTTTCAATGGATGGAGACATTGCGAAATTACCAGAGATTGTAGAAATTGCAAAAGAATTTGATTTAATTACGTATGTAGATGATGCACATGGCTCGGGCGTAACCGGAAAAGGAAAAGGAACGGTGAAACATTTCGGTTTAGAGAAAGACATCGATTTTCAAATGGGGACACTATCCAAAGCAGTTGGCGTGGTCGGTGGATATGTTGCTGGGAAGCAATCTTTAATCGATTGGTTAAAAGTGCGTTCACGTCCATTTTTATTCTCAACAGCTGTGCCACCAGGTGATGTTGCAGCAATAACGGCTGCTCTTCAAATGATTATTGATTCAACTGAA
>JBFGKX010000285.1:0-2678 GCA_041576455.1 Paenisporosarcina sp.
CACTTTCATGCATAAGGACTTATGAAGTCGCAGTATCTCAGGATATAAACTAGCAACCGTCTTCATAATTTCCTGCACGTCACGACTACAGGCCCAAGATGCCAATAGAGATAATTGCCAATCATGTAATTGACTGCGAGCCCCTTCCACTTTCGACCATACACCATAAGAGCTATCCAAATGCTCACCCATCTCCATATACCAACCATCCGCAATTAACCAACGGACCCGATCCAAATTGGCAAGCGCATAATAAACCTCACCTCTCATAACCGAACGGTACGTTTCGTGAAGAAAAGCAATCACCTTTCCAGTCCAAAACGCTACATCTTCTTTTTCTGGCTCATAAATAAACGAAGAAGCCTCCAATAATTTCGGTGTAAGAATGTTCCCAGGATCATACAATGCTGTTAACCCCTTCAACCAAATTGAAGGAACCACTTCATCAATTGTTTTATACCAACTATCTATCTTGACGAAACAGCTATAATGGGTCACTACCACCGGTGAGGCAGGTGAGGATTCTTCGTAAAATAAGACTTCCCCCCAGATTGATGCACGTTTTCTTTTATTTCTTATAAACTCTGCTTTCGTCTCAGGAGTCACAATGGTATGTAAATCAATATCCGAATAGTTATCGGCATTCCCTTTAGCTAACGATCCTCCTAAATAAATAGCAAGTACATGCTTATCATTAGTTAAATCACTTAGTGCATTCTCTAGAAGTTGTTTGCGATATACCGGCAACTCTTGGTCACGCTTTATATGTTTTGAGACAAACCCCATTCTTTCTTCTCCATTCCGATGCATAATCACTTCAATCATTGATATATCATTCTTCGATAACGCTCATCGATTTCCTGCTTTCTTTTTCAAAATCATACACAATCGGTCTATGTGTTTGTTTTGGGAAAATGAAAGAAAAGACACTTTCGTTAACACAAAAAGCGGCTGAAGATGCAATTTCAGCCGCCGTAAACTTATTTATGAGTAAAATTTCACTTAAAAGGATTAGTCCACTCCATTAGCATGGCATAGTTATGTGAATCTTCATCTTCTAAATAATTGGGAACTAACCTAACGGGCATTCGCCCACACCGCAATAAAAAGGATAAGACCGGATCCCTCAAAACACCTGCAACCACTTGTTCCACATACTGTTCAGGTGTAAGTTGATGTGCATTACGGTGGTACCCCGGCATCCGGCCTCCGCCGAGCACACGATCCAATCCATCATGAACGACTCGCTCATATATGGATTGCATTAATAGTCTCCCTAAATCCAGTTTACGGAATGCCGGTTTAACGGAAATATCAACGATGTACAACGTTTTACCGCTAGATTTGTGATTGCGGATGTACCCTTCATCCGTAATTTCTTCCCACGTATGAGTTGGATTTTTCGGGTCATAATCCACTAATAATCCTGTAATTGAGCCTACGATTTCACCACTGATTTCAACACATAATGCGCCTTCCGGATAGCGCTCCACATGATTGGTTAGCTGCTCTTCATTCCACCACAAATCTGAAGGGAATGGTGGTGGAAAACTTTCTTGTTGGATGGCAATCAAGTCTTGAAAATCCTCTTCACGATAATTTCTGACAACTGCTAGAACGGGCTTTTCTTCTTGAAAAACATATCCTTCTTTTCGATACATTCTCCTACCTCCTATTTAACTAGACGAATTACTAAATAGCTCTTCACCCTATATTTCAAATCCTATGTATTTCCTAACTTCCTTACAATTTTTTTACTAGTATAGGTCTAAATTCAATTTCGTTCCATTCAAAGGTGATTATATTAAAAATAAATGAGACGCGTGTTGTTAGTCATCAAGTCTTGGACTAACGCCTGTCTACATTTCTCCAGTAATATAAAAAGGATTATGGTATTTCTCCGAAAGATTATCAGACGAAAGCATCTAGAAAAGAGTTAAACTCTCATTTATTTTTGAGGCTTGAAGATGATTCTCAGAGAAATGGGCTGTCCCAAAATGTCAGAAAAATGACTTTTGATGACAGCCCTTTTGTCATTCTTAAAGCGAACAGACTGATTTTCATTGTGACGGACGTTTTCTGCAGGTGTGCGCCAAGCCGCAGGAGTCGCCATCTCCACTCCAATTAGCCGGTTCTATAAATGCTGAAGAAAATCAATCGTTCTTCTCTAGCGGTTTTATTTTAGGGACTTATCGAACAGCCCCTTAAAATTAGATGAGTTATAAAAGGTACATGGATTATCGAATTTACTGTTTACGTATTTCTTTTAATAATTTGTCATGAAATTTCGCGAAAATAAGATACGCTAAGATAGAGCCTACTAAAGCAAGAGACATATCCCATTGTGCGTCCCACATATCTCCTTGTATCCCTAAAAAGTCCTTAGATCCTTCTCCCTCATTAGATACTTTTGTACTCATCCATTCAATAATTTCGTACAAAGCAGCGATTGCAAGTATCATACTCGTAGCAGTGCTAAACAACCAAAAACCTTTCCTTAATGGTGTATTTCTTAGCAATAACTCTCTGATGACGATTACAGATAACCCTTTTAGAAAATGTCCGAATCGATCATAATGATTTCGTTTTAAGTCATATTCATCTTTTATCCAATTAAATAGTGGAACTTCCGAATATGTATAGTGACCGCCAATAAATGTAAGGATGGATAACACGGC
>JBFGKX010000286.1:0-2668 GCA_041576455.1 Paenisporosarcina sp.
CGCCATGTACGGGCCTAGATTAAGGGGATCTTGGTTTGAAATCTACTTGACGCACCACCTATATTTACTTAATTTAATTTGAGTATACAGGAATGGAATCCTTATTATGTTGTAAAATAAGCTTTTTCAGGATAGTGGATTGGAGTGGAAGGCAGCGACTCCAGCGGGAAAAGCGCGAACTAAAAGCCCCGCAGGAACGTAGTGACGAAGAGATTGAAGCCGTGCCCGCCGAAAGCGTCTGCCTGGAACGGAAACCCACTTTAAAGAAAAAATACGAGTATGGGAACGATTTCGTTCTCATATTCGCATTGATGTTCCAAGAGGACTTTTTCAGTGCCCTCCGTCCTATGCGGGTCTATCTAATATGCAAATAGAAGGAGACGCCGCTTTTGCGAAATGTCTTTTTTATTTAGATACATTAAAATAATTTAGATTATCCAAAATATGAAAAAGAAGAAATCAAGAGAAGCCTCCATTTTGTGAACAAGGTGGTTGAAGGGAACAATTTGCTCCCGTTGCATGGATATGTTTTTGTAAAAGCATGGTAGTCACCTAAAGTGAGTTTTTTTAAAAAATCGGAAAGAATTTAAGTAACTCCTAGATATCTTTAGGGTGAGGAGATTAAAGAATTTGTCTGTAGGAGAGAGACCAGATTCCGATTGATTCGACTTCAATTTAGCTTAAATGAAAAAAGACTGCAGATATACTCAAAATAAATGAGTATGTCTACAGTCTGAAGCCATTCCGCATTTGCGAAATGTAAATAAATCAAAATTAATTAGGCAACTCAAACATTTCATTCTTATTGGTGAGACTGCAATAAAAAGTGTGAATGTGTCGGTCCGATTAAATGTAGTTCGTGCATGGGACGAGTCATTGCGACATACAAAAGCTTACGGTCAATCGAATGTTCACGAAAAGGGGTGTCAACCGCTACAATTAAGACTGCATCAAATTCTAATCCTTTTGATAAATGACTAGGTACGATTAACAGCTTAGATTGATTAATATCCGAGTGATCGCTCAAATATTGAATAGGAAGAAAGTCTTCAAGTTGCTGGGCAACCGATGCAGCTTCAGTAGTAGTTTTACAAATGAGTGCAATGGAGTGGTGACCGCGACTTCGAATTTCCTGTATTAAAGAGACAATTCGTTGACCTTCTAATATGCTCATCTTATGAAATTGTGGCTCCATGCCATGACGTACAACGGGTTCTACTAAAGGCAACTCTTCATCCATTTTCTGCAAGATGCTGTTGGCCATTTCCATAATTTCAATCGTCGTTCGATAGCTTTTTTGTAACGTTTTGTAGGTAGCTCTCGGAAATAATTTGGTGACTGGCTCCCAAGAAGTGAGTGCTCGATAACTGTGAATACCTTGTGCTAAGTCACCCACCATTGTAAACATATCAGTTTCAAGTCCCTCTTTTAACGCAGCCAACTGAAAAATGCTGTAATCTTGAACCTCATCAATAAATACAACACGCATTTTCCATTGATCTGCAACTCCTTTTAGACGAGCTTGCATGTAATACAGCGGTGCCAAATCTTCAGATTCCCATGACTCAATTGCATGTGAATGTAAAAATGAAAGTCTTTGCTTATCTGTCCAATTCCGAGTATTTTCTGTAATAAAGAGATGATCTGTCACCAAGTCTCGATACATTTTTTTAATATTGGCTTTCTTAAAGCGTTTCATATAAGAAGATGCGGTCGTGTTTGATTCTTTTTGAATGAGCGGAATCCGCCGATCACGTTCATCGATAAACTTAGTGACTTCAGCTTTTCGTTTTGCCGCATCACGAATGCCAAATAATGCTTGATCTAATGCTTCATCGTATTTCTTATTTAAGACAAACAAGATTTCTTTTTTCTTTAATTTGACATGAGATTGTAAAATAACCTTAATGCGTTCTAACCGTTTCTCAATAGACAGATAGGCAAAGTCGTGAAGGAATAACTTCTTCAATCGAGCGCCCCTCATAATGCAGTACTTTTCAATGAAAATGTCTTCAAATTGAGCGGCAATCGATTTCTCATAAATTTTAAGATAGGCATCCACTAATTCTTTATAAGCGAGGGAACCTTTCATTTGAGATTGCCAAAGTAACAACTCATCCGGTGTATCTTTTTCGGTTAAAGCGGCTAACTTTAAATTTGCATCTTTCAGTTTTACTTTAATTCCAGTTGCCTGCAATACATACTCAGCATATGTAGTTTGACAAATTTGGCTTACACCAAGTTCTGGCAAAACATCGGAAATATAGTCCATAAAGAGTTTGGATGGAGCTAAAATCATGAGCTTATCAGCAGGGAAATGTTCGCCCATCGTATAGAGGAAGTATGAAATACGGTGGAGCGCAATGGTCGTTTTTCCACTACCGGCAGCCCCTTGTACTAGAATGGGTTGTTTTAAATGAGCACGAATAATTTCATTCTGCTCTGCTTGAATGGTGGATACAATCTCGGTTAAACGAACGTCCGCTTTTCCTGAAAGTGCTTCTTGCAACAACTCGTCATTTGTCGTTAAATCGATGTCACGAACGGATTGTAGCTCTCCTTTTTCAATCGAATATTGACGTTTTGAAAAAAGGTGTCCGCTAAACGTGTCTTCACGTACGTCATACTCAATTTCACCGAGTCGCCCATCGTAATAAACGTTGGCCAC
>JBFGKX010000287.1:0-2667 GCA_041576455.1 Paenisporosarcina sp.
TGTGCAATTACAATCTTTCACTTTAAGAATAAAGAAATGAAAGATGAATGAAATGACCGACTCCTGTGGGATAGCGAAGACGTCGAAATCCACTCGAGCAAAGCTCGAGTGAGTTCGACGCGAGCCCACGGAAAACGGTCATTTCATGAATCTATCTCTCTATCGCTCACCAAATTATTAATATGAGCCTCTTAGATAAACACTCTATTATTAAAAAAGTGGTCTACCTATTCCTAGAATACAGTTTCCACAAATCTAAAGAAGAAGTCGTAATTGCACTGGCACCAGCCGAAATGGCCGCTTCTACCTCTTGTTGCGTTTCAATTAATCCACCCGCAATAATTGGCTTGCCCGTTTCTCTGCGGATCCGCTCAATGACTTTAGGAACAACACCTGGTAAAAGTTCGATGTAATCCGGATCCGTTTTATGAATCAATTGAACACTCCGCTCTAAAGCGTTCGAATCGATGACAAAAGTTCGTTGAATCGCTTTTACATTCAGCTGTCTGGCTTTCTTGATAACATTACTGCGAGTCGATATAATGCCATAAGGCTTGATCACTTGGCACACATACTCAGTGGCAAACTCATCATTCGATAAGCCCTGAATTAAATCCATATGTAAAAACATTTTCTTATTTTCAGACCTGGCAAAATCAAACGCACTCTTTAACATACTGACATGTAAATTCAAAAAAACCCCATATTCAAACGAACTATCTAGCATTTTTTCAAAAGACTTCATGGATTGAATCGCAGGTAAAATTTGTTGGCCCTGAAATGGCATATTGTCGTACCTCATCTTTCTTTCCTAACTTCACTAGTTGAAATTATACAACTAAACATGTCATTTACATAGAACATCCGCATCCATGCATAAGAAAACAAATAACTATCCATCATAAATCTACCGACATTAATTGTTTTGGTTAAATGACAGAAAAGACACCACCTGACAAGAAAACATGCGCCTGAAGATGAAATTTCAGGCGCACCATTCTTAATTCAATTGGTATACCTCCTCCTCAAGAGAGAGTGCTACTTTCAATTCTCTGCTCTCTTAACAAGAACTTCTGAATTTTCCCACTCGCATTGCGTGGAAGTTCCTCTACAAATCGATAATGTCTTGGGCGTTTGTACCCAGCTAATTTATCATTTCCTTTACAGAACCTATCAAGTTCTTCCAAAGTTAAGCTAGGGTCTTTTGAAACAACAAATGCTAAGACAGATTCTCCCCATTTCTCATCAGGAACCCCCAACACCGCTACATCTTGAACCGCTTCGTGTTCATAGAGCACATCTTCAACTTCACGCGGGTAAATGTTTTCACCACCACTAATAATCATATCGTCCACTCGATCCGCTACATACAAATAGCCGTCTTCATCCATATAGCCTAAATCACTTGAGTGATACCACCCTTTGTATAACGCTTTTTCCGTTGCTTCTTCTCGATTGAAATAGCCCGCCATCATACATGGTCCCTTGACAATAATTTCCCCGACTTCACCAGGTTTTAATACATTGTCTGGTTCAGAAGGACCGTTCTCATTTGGCAGGACGATGCGAATTTCATGATTATACGCAGGCTTCCCAGCTGAGCCCACTTTAGTTAACTGTTCATCTTCAACAAGGAAAGTAATGGCTGGTCCCATCTCAGTTTGACCATAAGCTTGAATCAAATCGATACCTAAAATATCTTTAACTCTTTTAACAAGTGTAGGAGCCATTGGCGCAGCCCCGTATAAGCCTCGTTGCAAAGTGCCTACTTTGGCCGCTGCGCCTTCTTGATCGGACATCATGCTCCACATGGTCGGGACCGCAAACATCACGGTTACTTTTTCCTTTTCAATCGTTTCTAGTGCAGTCACTGGATTGAATTGATGCATGATGATACTCGACGCCCCTGCTTGAACACGCGGGATCACACAACAATGCAATTCTGCACAGTGGAACATTGGAGCCGTGACTAGACCTATATCGTTTTTCGTGTATTTTAATACGGAGGTACAAATGAGACTTTGTTCGGCCATATCTCGATGGCGATGTATAACGCCTTTTGGTCGTCCAGTCGTGCCGCTCGTATACATAATCGCATACGTATCCATTTCATCTACTTCAATCGATGGATCTGTCGATTGCGCATTCTCTACTTCTATATGATAATTTTTTGCATAGCTAGGCGTTTCATCATTAATATACCAAAATTGAGTGTTAGGAAATTGTGGAGCAATGGCAGCAATTTGACCTTGTAACAGTTCTTCAAACAAGACAATTTTTGGCGTCGCATCATGTAATATATAAGCAACTTCTTCAGATTTCAGACGGAAATTGATTGGATTAAAGATCGCACCAATTTTCGCACAAGCAAATAAAGTTGTTGCTAATTCGCTCGTGTTAAAAAGGAATGTCGACACGCGGTCCCCTTTTCCAACTCCAGCATTCATCAAAGCATTGGCTAATCGATACACCTCATCGCTCCACTCGCCATACGTCCATCTTTGGTCTCGTTTTAAATCCACAAGCGCTTCCTTATCTGGAAACTTCCTCACCGTTTGATCGAAAATACTCCCTAACGTCGCATACATTTTCCCGTCCCCCTTAAAATGAATCATCAATCACTTTTCCTTACCATTTTATGATGTCAGAAAAGAAAGAATATTTCAA
>JBFGKX010000288.1:0-2661 GCA_041576455.1 Paenisporosarcina sp.
CACTTTAAATGCTATTTTGCACTAGTTTTAAGCATTATTTTGCAGATAATAGACGAAGCCCCAATAATCCCGTTAAGACAAGGTTATTGGGGTTTCTTATATGAAGCTGTGGCAACTTCCGATCATTCATGATATGTAAACTAAATGCCTCACCTCTAACCGGACTATCATGGTGACATCATGCAACTTGTTAATATACGGTCTATATACCTTCCAATAGGAGGCATGAAAAGATTAAGTATTACTCCTGCCAAACAAACAGTTAATATTGTACCAATTCCAATAGGACCGCCCAATAGCAAGGCAATGACTAAAAATGCGATGTAAATGATTGTTCTTGAAACAAACAGATTAGTCCCAGTCATCTCTTTTAAAATTAGGGTTAGCCGATCTACTGGGATTGGTGCGAAATTCGTGTGCAGATAAGTCGCCGTTCCTATTCCTATCAAAATCAGACCAACTCCAAAACAAATTGCTTGGCTCTGTAATGAATTAAGGGTGGAGAAATTACTTAAAATAAAAAGCCAAAAATCAATTCCGATTCCTGTTATAACAGCTGTTACAAGCCCCAACATTTCCGGTTTTTCTCGTTTTAAAAGTGAATTGCAACCAATCATTAGGATAGCCAGTATGATCTCCCAGCTTCCCACCGTTAAGCCCACCTTTAGAGATAACCCTACTAACACGGCATCAAAAGGCGATGTGCCAAGATCTGATTGAATGGTAAGTGCAATCCCTAGCGTCAATATTAAAATTCCAATTACGAAAAAAAGATATTTCATTCCGCTTCACTTCTTTGTCTTTATTTTTGTTGCAAATGCAATAAAATTGAGGTAGATTCAATATATACTATTTTTCATTGCATTTGCAACAAATATTCTGATTGGAGAAATTATTATGAAAGAGATTTTACGCGAAATCGGTATGATTGCGAGGGCTTTGGATTCTATCAGCAACATCGAATTTAAAGAGTTCAACCTGACCAAAGGACAATACTTATATGTGGTGCGGATATGCGAAAACCCAGGAATTATTCAGGAACAATTAATCGATCTAATCAAAGTGGACCGCTCTACCGCAACCCGAGCGATTCAGAAATTGGAAATGCACGGCTTTGTTGAAAAGAAAGAAGATTCACAAAATAAAAAAAATAAAAAGCTGTTTCCAACAAAAAAAGGAAAATCAGTCTATCCTTTCATCAAAAGGGAGAATGAACATTCTGACCGGGTAGCCTTATCGGGCTTTTCTGAACAGGAAAAGGCAACGGCCTTCGATCTGCTGCAGCGAATCCGGAAAAATGTAGAGAAGGACTGGGAATTTGTTAAAAAGGGCAATAAGCGAGATTATTAACGGGCCAAAGGAGCGAACTACCTAAATGATCATGATGAAGAAGTGTACCTTAGAAGATGTTCGGAATCTGCAAACAATCAGTACGGAAACTTTTCGGGAAACTTTCGAGGAACAGAATTCACCGGAACACTTGAATGCCTACTTGGAAAGAGCCTATAAACTGGACCAACTCACCCAAGAAATAGCCAATCCCACTTCGCAATTCTATTTTGTTTATGTGGATCAGGAACTAGCTGGCTATCTGAAGGTCAATACCGATGAGGCCCAGTCAGAAACAATGGACGGTGACTCGCTTGAAGTCGAGCGGATTTATGTGAAGAGAAAATTCCAGAAACACGGTCTTGGGAAACACCTGATGAACAAAGCGATGGAAATTGCGCTGGAACAGCAGAAAAAGAAGATTTGGCTAGGCGTCTGGGAAGATAATGAAAACGCCATTGCGTTCTATCAGAAAAAAGGATTTATCCAAACCGGTTCTCACTCCTTTTTTATGGGCGATGATGAACAAGTGGACTTGATCATGACGAAAACACTCTACTAAAATTTCTGTGAAAGGCGGCTTGTCATGTATACACCGAAGCATTTTAAAGTCACTGATTTCGAAGAAATCCGGGAGTTTGTTCAAACGAATTCATTCGGAACGCTCGTTACCACTAAAAAAGGAAGACCCATTGCCACTCACCTTCCCTTGCAATTGGTGAAAAAAGCAGATGCTTTTTATATCACTGGGCACATGGCTTATGGCAATCCGCAGTGGCGAACGTTCGAAACGTCTGAAGAGGTACTCATTATGTTCCAAGGCCCGCATGCTTACATCTCTTCCTCTTGGTATGAACAGGAAAATGTACCAACGTGGAATTACCAGGCAGTTCATGTATATGGACCAGCTACCATTTTAAACGAAGAAGCATTAAAACAGGACCTGACAAAGCTCTTGGAAAAATACGAGAAACATCGTGAGAACCCGGTTCTTTGGGATAAGCTCTCCCCTTCGTTACTGGAAAAAGAAATAAAGGGGATTGTTGGATTCAAGATTAAGGTGGGAGAAATCCAGGCTTCCTATAAATTAAGTCAGAATCGAAATGAAACGGATTATGCGAATATCGTTGAGCAATTGCACAATGAAGAAAATCCGGATTCGAAACAATTGGCTGATGTGATGGAAAAGCGACAAAGAAATCTTTAGCAATCGTTCTTAAATTTAAAAAGCTGTGAACTGAATTTTTCAGCTCACAGTTTTTTTATTTTGCATAAAAAATTGAAATGAAGATGGTAAGGTAAAACCGTTCGCAAAAGTACACTTTTACGAAC
>JBFGKX010000289.1:0-2654 GCA_041576455.1 Paenisporosarcina sp.
GGCTTGGAGTGATGCCAGAACCCATCATATTCACCTGTATTGTAATCATAAAGAAAAAGGCCGTCACACCTGCTAAAAAAATCATTGTCCCGTACGTTGCGATCATTGAAACGATTGTTTTACGAGTGATCGTTGAGAACATAACCCCTATGCTCCCTACTGTAATCATCGTTAAGAAAAAGAAGATGAAAATTACCCCTATTTGACCTGGTGATATTCCACCGAATAAGAAAACTAGACTATAGATTGGTAAACCTGCAACTAACATGAGGACCAGAAAGGCTATGGATGAAAATAACTTGCCAAGAATAATTTGCATTGAACTTTGGGAAGTTGTTAATAACATGTTAAGCGTTTGTTTTTCACGTTCCGAACTGATTGTTCCCGCTGTTAAGCCAGGCGTTATAAACAAAATTAGCCCTAACTGAATAAATGTTAATAGGCCAAACAAGAAAAAACTTTCCTCTGGTCTAAAAAATCCAGAACCGGTAAATGAAGTTGTCAAAAAAATAAAGCCGAAGACAAAAATGCTCATTAAAATTAAGTAAAACAAGATGCCAGTAAAGCTTTTTATCGATCGAAAGCGGAGCTTTAGTTCTTTTACAAGAACGGGATTATTTACGCTAACTCTCATATCGTCTCCACTCCTTTTGTAATTTCCATAAAGACATCCTCTAAATCTGTTTCTTGTTCGGCAAATGATAAAATTGATAAGTTTGCCTCTACGGCATGTTTTAATAAACGTAATTGATCATCTTCTGTGCCACGGTATTTAAACATAATCGTATGATGTTCAGGATGTTGCTCAAGACTTGTAACAAATGGGTCTTCTTCAAAGAAACGAGCTGCTCCATCTATTAACCCTTTTAGTTTTACTGTAATGAGACGTTCGCCTTTTAATTGGGCTTGAATATCAGACACTGAGCCATGTGCGATAAGTTTTCCTCCATCAATAACACCAATTTCATCACACATTTCTGCAAGCTCTGGCAAAATATGTGATGAAATCAGGATGGTTTTTCCCATCCCTTTTAATTGTTTTAAGATATCGCGCATCTCTACACGTGCTCGAGGATCTAAACCAGATGCAGGTTCATCCAAAATTAAAACCTTCGGATCATGAATCAATGCCCGTGCTAAACATAAACGTTGTTTCATTCCTCGCGAGAGTAAATCCACGTATTCATATCGTTTATGCGACAAATTCACAAGATCTAGTAGTTGAGGAATGAGTTGTGCTCTTTCCACTTCCGGAATGCCATAGCTAGCCCCATAAAAATCCAAATATTCATCTGCTTTTAATTGATCATATACACCAAAAAAATCTGGCATGTAACCGATTTGTTTACGCACTTCATGTGGTTCGGTTTTCACACTTTTCCCATTAATAATTGCGTCTCCAGCCGTCGGTTGTAAGAGAGTGGCTAATATTGAAAAAGTTGTCGACTTACCAGCTCCATTCGCACCCACAAACCCAAAGACCGTTCCTTCAGTTAAATTCAAATTTAAATCATTTAATGCATAAAATGAACCGTACTTTTTGGTAAGTCCTATAATTTCAATCATTTTGGACCACTCCTTTCATACTTAGTTCCGGTAAACGTGTGTGATCATGACCTTGTATAGCCTGTTTATTTACTTTAAATTGTATTTTCCCATTCTCTGAAACATATTGACTTACATTATCTTTAACCATCAACTTACCAAACCTGCCCCTAGATAATTCTTCATATTCACCGCTAAAGTGGTTATAGATTTCTAAAGACGTTGAAGACGCATTCGCATTTGTTAACTGTAATTCTGTCCAGTTAACTTGTTTAAGTGGAATACTCGTTGGCACAGTCCATTCGTATGAATACGTTCCATTTGGCATAAACCATTCAAACTTATTTTTATTCATTTCTTCTATATGAGTGGTCAAATCTTCAGCTGTTAGCGCTACTTCAAATGCTGAAGAAGGTAAGTAAAATTCTCCTGAGAAGATGATATTGGGTGTAAATGGTTGGTAAAGCACATTGATTGCAGACATCTCTGCACGAGATCCGACTAATGAGATGGGAACAATTGCATCTTCGGTGTATGCAACAATGACTGGTTGCTTCTGTCGTTCCTCCGTCATTTGAATCATTCGAAGTAAGCTATTCTTTCGTTCTATTGGTAAATCACTTGCTTTTAACGGAGATCCATACCCCCTGTAATTTATTCCATTTGACATAGCAATTGGCAAAAGCATTGCTGATTTAATGGATTCGTTTACTTCTAAAGATTCATTAGGATTTAAATTCCCAAGTTTAATAAGTTCCGTGCCTGACCAAATTGCTATGTCTTTGAGCGCGAATGGAAAGTCATTTTTTACTGTTCCTTTAACAAGTCCACTTTCAACGGTCAAATTTATTCCGAACTCCCCAATATCGTCAATATGAGATTCACCAATAACGGATGACACTGACCAATAACCAACGTCACGAATAGTCAATTGATCTTTAGTCGCCTGCTCTTTCAATATAGACATAGATTGAACATTTCCGGAGTTACTCGAAAACGAATTCATCCGCTTAGAAGCTACCATAGATGTTCCTTTTTCAGACGCAAAAGTAAAATCACCACTACGGTTTGAGAGCAGTGAATTTATATAATAGCCAGAAATACTAGCA
>JBFGKX010000290.1:0-2648 GCA_041576455.1 Paenisporosarcina sp.
AGCAGCGCGACAAGTTTTGTTATAAGCACTAATGTGTGAAAAAACAAGGGATTCCTTCGGGAATCCTAACTTTATAACCAAGGATAGGAAAGATAAAACCATGTTTTTTGAAACTATCCCATTGATACTCCTGCATGCGTCATAATAGACAGATTATGGGGTCTGAAGCTCAGGTGAAGTCGGCAGAACAAAGGCTGAAGCCACTCCTCACGGAAAAGGTATGCCAATGGATATGCCGGATGGCTGAAAAACTAAATATGGTGAGAATCTTCTTATAGAAAAGAACAGACGAACTTCCGAATGTACAGGTCTAAAGTTAGAACATAAGGAAACTTGTGTACCATCCAACGATGGGATGAGTGACGTGGAGTAAAAATTGCTTCTCTGAAACACGCTATACCGAACAACGGCGGTATCCAGCTCATAGGCTTACAGGAAGCACCTAAGTTTAGAAAAAGATAGCTACGTTATAAGGTACTTGGAAAATAAGGACCGTTGGATCAAGGGCTGTCACCCAAGACGGTTGCTATAAGCGAATAGCGAAATGCATTTGTCCTTATGAGGGTAGGGGTACGACCTGTGAAACCTCTGTAATGGAGGTGGAGGAACAGCCCCAAGTCTAGCGAAAAGTAATAATTATTTTTCAACTGTGCATTGCACCGGTCGGGTAAGAACGTGGGAACATCACTTCATAGAGGAATGATGCCACAGTGCAAGCTCTACGATATTGGGATTATTATGGGATGACAGACACCTTTACAGACTTACATCATCGAGCCAAAAATAAAGAATCATTCCATCTGCTATACGACATCATCACGTCGAGGAATAATATTTTATTAGCGTATCGAACAATCAAGTCAAATAAAGGGTCAAAGACCCCTGGAACAGATGGTAAAACTATTGTAGACATAGAGAAACGTTCGAAGAACGAATTAGTAGAAGAAATACAAAGTAGGCTTAAAAATTATCGACCTAAGAAAGTTAGACGTAAACTAATCGAAAAAGAAAATGGCAAGATGCGTCCATTAGGCATTCCATGTATTCTAGATAGAATCATTCAACAATGCTTTAAACAAGTGTTAGAGCCGATTGCAGAGGCACACTTTTATAATCATAGCTATGGATTTAGACCTTTACGGTCTACGCATCATGCGATGGCGAGAATTCAATTTTTAGTTAATCGGTCGAAACTACATTACGTAGTAGATATCGATATAAAAGGTTTTTTTGATAATATCAATCATACATTGCTTATTAAGCAGCTATGGAATTTAGGTATTCGGGATAGACAGGTCCTAGCCTGTATATTAAAAATGTTAAAGGCCGAAGTAGATGGAGAAGGTATTCCAACAAAAGGCTCTCCACAAGGTGGTCTACTTTCACCGTTGTTGTCTAATATTGTACTAAATGAATTGGACCAATGGGTAGCTAATCAATGGGAGCTATTTCCCCTCCATAAATCACTTAAAACTAGAGAAGGTCAACTTCTTTTAAAGAAGCGCACTCACTTAAAAGAAGGCTACATTGTTAGATATGCTGATGACTTTAAAATCATCTGTCGAGATTGGAAAACTGCTGAAAAGTGGTTTCATGCTGTTAAGCTTTATCTAAAAGAACGTTTAAAACTTGATATTTCACCAGAAAAATCGAAGATTATTAATCTGCGTAAGCATAAGTCTGCTTTCCTAGGCTTCACAATACGTGCCAATCGCAAAGGAAAAAAGCGAGTTGCACATACGTTTGTCAAAGCTGAAAAGATGCAGAAAATTAAGGCGGATGCAAAGAAAAGATTAGAAATACTCCGAACATCGCCAACTACTCAAAATGCCATGCGCTTTAATAGTTTTGTCTTAGGGTTACACAATTATTTTAACAGAGCTACTCACGTCAACTTAGCGTTCTCACGACTTGCCTATGAACTAGGTGCATCTATGTACAATCGTCTTAAACCTATCGGTAAATATGAACATCCTAACAACCCGCCACCTGTCTATAAAAAGTTCTATGGCTTAGGCTCTAAAACGTATAAAATCGCCGGTCTATACCTCTTCCCTCTCGGGATCATCAAAACTAAAAATGTGATTGCTTTTACTCAAAGTATAACCCCATTTACCGAAGAAGGTCGAGTACAAATATCTACACGGTTGAGTAAAGATATAAGGCAGGAAATAGTATTGTTAATGGAATCAAACATACCGACACGAAGTGTCGAATATATGGATAATCGGATAAGTAGATACAGTATGAAAAAAGGGAAATGTGAAATAACTGGCATGTTCCTACAAGCACATAATGTATACTGCCACCATTATATACCTACGCATCTTGGAGGAAACGACAAATTCAATAATTTACGTATTCTCCAAAAAGAGGTACATGAATTAATCCATATGACCGATAAAATTAAGGCGAACATACTCATAAAAACTTTGGGCATCACACAATCGATGATAGAAAAAGTCAATAAATATCGAGTGAAATGTGAGCTAGAAATAATCAAATAACCCAATTTAAAAGAGTAACTTGAAACTTATAATTAATAATACCATCGCTAGATGGAACGCGGAATGCCTGGAAACTGGCACGTTCCGTGTGGAGTAGGGGAAAAGCTGGAGATAACTTCAAATGCTTACCTATTACTAACG
>JBFGKX010000291.1:0-2639 GCA_041576455.1 Paenisporosarcina sp.
CGCGACGGACGTATCTTCCTAAAATTAAGCTGTGCTACATGTGACAATTCTTTCGGATCCTTGCCACATTTTTCATGAGGAACATGTTTAATTTGAACTTGGGCGTTGGTTTTCAACTGGATAGAAACTTCAAAAGCGACCGAAATTGCATCTTCGGTTGCTTCGTTTTTTGAAGGTGGAAACTCTTCATTCTTCCTAAAGACGAAAGAGAAAAGGAGGGATTGGTAATGGGAAAGATTCAAGCTGAGAAACTGAAATTGTTCAGTTTGACATGGCCAATATTTTTGGAAGTGTTTCTATTCATGCTGATGGGCATTGTAGATACGTTCATGTTAAGTGCGTTATCCGACGATGCCGTATCCGGTGTGGGTGCAGCGAATCAATATATCCACATCGCAATATTGGTCTTAGAAGTCGTTGGGACGGGAGCGGCAATTGTTGTTTCCCAATACCTTGGCTCGAAACGATATTTGGAGGCATCCAAAATATCTGCGGTTGCCGTGACGTTGAATCTGGGCATTGGATTACTGATTAGCGCTGGCTATCTTGTGTTTGCGAGAAGCATGATGTCCGCGATGAATTTGCAAGGTGAAGTACTCGATTATGCGGAGCACTATTTGGCGATTGTCGGGGGAGCCATTTTTCTTCAGGCATTGATCAATTCACTTGCCGCCATCATTCGGGTGCATGGGTGGACGAAGCAGACGATGTACGTATCACTTGGGATGAACGTGATCAACGTGATCGGGAACTATGTATTGATCTTCGGGAAATTTGGTTTTCCGGAACTCGGTGTACAAGGAGCGGCAATTTCTTCTGTTGTCAGTCGCTTCTTGGCCTTAATCGTCTTTTTCTGGCTACTCTATCAAGTCGTTGAGTATCGGATTAAGTTCATGTACTTCATCAGCTTGTCCAAGAGTTACATTGGAAAAATTCTTCACATTGGCATACCGGCTGCGGTTGAACAAATCTTGTACCAGGCGTGTCAAATTGTCTTCCTCTATTATGTGACCTACCTAGGGGCAGAATCTCTTGCAGCAAGACAGTATGCGATGAATATTTCGATGTTCACTTTCTTGTTTGCCATCGCAATCGGCATGGGAACGGCCATTATTGTTGGACGGCTTGTCGGTGGAGACAATAAAGAGGAAGCTTACCTGCAGGTGCGAAAAAGTGTGAGGTATGCACTGATTTTTACGTTGACGATGGTGACCCTCGTCATGATTTTTAGACATCAGTTGATTGGTCTGTTTACGGACAATCCGGAAGTCATCAAGATCGCATCATCGGTTTTATTGTTATCCATCTTGCTCGAAACAGGTAGAACCCTGAACATTGTAATTATCAATTCGTTGCGTGCAGCGGGGGATGCTCGGTTTCCCGTGATCATTGGGGTATTTTCAATGGTGTTCATGAGTTTACCGCTCGGCTATTTTCTTGTTTTTGTGTTAAATCTGGGATTGCCGGGTATTTGGTTGGCCATTGCGGCAGATGAGTGGACACGCGGCATCATCATGCATTTCAGATGGAAAAGCAAGAAGTGGGAACAATTCGCCCTTGTCACGCCAACAGAATCTGAGGAAATAATCAGATGATCGTTAATGGATTCAATGTTAAATTGAGAAAATACTTTCAGTGCATTTGATATAAAGGACAACATAACGACCAAAATCAAAGGAGGACTTTCAAATGGAACAATGGGTGGACGATTTATTTTCACAAGAAGTGTTGAAAGAAGCGGCATCTCGGTATGAAGCGAATGCAACCAATGCCAAGAAGCTTGGGGATTTCGAAAACTATGTATACGAGGTAAAGAGAGATGGCAAATCATACATACTGAGGTTAACACACTCTTCACATCGCTCAAAAGAAGAGTTAGAAGGCGAACTGAAATGGGTTAACTACTTGAACGATCACGGAATCAATGTATCTTTAGTTCATGAATCGGTAAACGGAGAGCTGGTGGAAGTGGTTCCCGTCGATGATTCTAACTTTTTTGTGTGCTTATTTGATAAGGCCCCAGGGGGTTCAGTTCAAATGGACAGCCCTGAGTTTGGACCGGAATTGTTTGAAAAATGGGGAGAAATTACTGCGCGTATGAACTTGGTAACCGAGACGTATGATGCATCCGAAGCACAGCGTCTTCGCTGGGATCAAGACGACTTGATTCACTTAGAGAATTTTGTCAATCCTGTTCAAGATCAATTCATTATCGAAGGCAACCGAAAACTAGTTGAAGAACTTAGACAGTTGCCGCAAACAAACAAAACATATGGCCTTATCCACTCAGACATCCATCCAGGCAATTTCTTTTACGATCAAGGGGACATTCATGTATTCGATTTTGATGATACGATGTATTTTTATTTTATCAGTGATGTGGCCATTCCACTCTATTATGCGACATGGTGGAAGCTCCGGGAGGAATCGCTCGAAGCCCGTTCTGATTTTGGGAAAGACGTGCTGAAGCATTTCTTAAAGGGTTACATGCGTGTTAGAAAGTTGCCAGTCGAGTGGGTGGAACGTTTGCCGTTGTTTCTAAAGTTGCGAGATTATACACTTTATGGCGTGTTTCATAAAAAAGTAGACCTTGAGAACAGCGTACGTGAAAAGCAACTTGTCGCGGGCATCCGCGAACG
>JBFGKX010000292.1:0-2620 GCA_041576455.1 Paenisporosarcina sp.
CATAATATCTATTATGGGAAGCTGAGTATCATTAGACAAGTATACTTGAAACAGTGAGACGAATTTAATTATTCATGCATATTACACAATTTCAAAGTCTTTTCTTGGTGATAGATTTCAAACGTATTTAGATCATTTCAAAAATTCCTAATATGGCGGTCCAGTTCGCAATTTATTCAGCTGCTTTTTAATATGCAATCGTTAACTATATTTAAAACTTATTTAAGTTGTTAATTACTTTTTATCGTTGCTTTAGGATTATATTTGATACTGATGGTACGCAAATCCCTTTAGAATACATTCGTTCACTAACTGCTTCCTCTTGCGTGTAAAAAAAAGAAGCCTTCAAACACTGGTTGTAAATGTAATGGTTTCAACATAGGACGAGCCTCTATATTCTCTTCAGACAATTCAGTAATTTATTCCATGTGTACTTTTTTAATAATCTTGGGATCTAACATAAGTGCTGTAATCCATCGATTAGAGCATGTTCCTTCTAATTCTGGCATAAGCTCAAGACCATTAATAGCACCTTATGCATTCAGATATCTATTAAAAACTGCTCTTCTTGCAATTACACGATCATCTAATACTTCTAATTGTGCACGCCCAATTCCATCCAAAACATTACTTCTGCGATAATTGTAACCTTACACTATGATAATAATGTAGTGCAGAATCTCGTGCCTGTGTTGCCAAAAAATGAGCTTCTTTCACTAATTTTTATCATTAGAAACTAACATACCCCCACTAGTTGTGGTAATAATTTTAACCCCATTAAATGAATTAATGCCTATATTTCATAGGAACCGCTTTTCTTTCCTTTATAAATAGATCCTAACGATTCGGCATCATCTTCAAGAATAGGAACTTGATACCGACTGCAAACTTATTAATTCATCCATCTTTGACCGTGTAAATTCAAAATGATTACGGCTTTTGGCATCGTTCCTTTTGACTCAGCATCTTGAAAATCTCGAAACAGTGCACTAGGAGAAATATTCCAAGTATCCGGCTCTGAGTCAATAAATACAGGAGTAGCATATTCATATATAATTGGAGATGCACTAGCAATAAAGGTTAACTTCTGACAAAAAACAATATCACCATTGCCTACTTTTTAGTAATTTATAGGCTAAGTGAATAGCTGCCGTTCCAGAGATTATGACTGCAGCGTCACTTACACCAACATAAGTAGGTCCAACAGTAGCAATCCAATTTGTATCAAACGCATTATTTATATATTTTTGCTCTTTCCCCTTCATGTGTGGGGATGATAAATAAATTCTATCAGCTATTTAAAGTTCTTCTCCTCTCTTCATTATTTGAGCAGGAACTCCAGCGGCGACAATGTTACTTCCTAAGTTTGAAATGACTACTGAACCAGCACCAACGGTAGACCACTCTCCTACTTTAATTGAAGGGATAATTGAGGATGCAGTACCTATATGTGTACCAATTCCTACTTCTGATCCTCCAGTTAATATTGCTCCAGGAGATATATGTACAAAATCTCTTACTAAACTATTATGCTCAATGACTGCTGTACTATTAAGAATTGCATGCATTCCAATTGATGCCTGAGCATTCACTACAACTAGAGGCATGACTACCGTTCCTACATCAATCGTTGCATTTGGGCTGATAATTGCGCTTGCATGAATTACCGTTGCATACGACTCATTTGGTAAATTTAATTTATCTACAATTGCTTTTCGAATTTTATTAGAGCCTATTCCAATAATAACGCGAACGTTTTTTTGTTCTAATAATTCATAAACGGTATGAATTGGACCTTTAATAATCCCATTTTCATGGAAAATTTCTGTATACAAATTATCTAAAATGGCAATCACTCGATTGTCTGGAGTAGAATGGACACAATCGACTATGACTTTGGAATGTCCTCCAGCTCCTACAATGACTATTTTTGACTGACTACCTTCAAATTTGGTCATTGTCACATGACCTTGCTTGTTGATACCATCAGTCTTAAACACTTTTAAGATTGTCATAATTAGAATTTTAATATCTAACCAAAAAGACTGATTTTCTACATACCACACATCAAATTCAAATTTTTGCTCCCAAGAAATTGCATTACGTCCATTCACTTGTGCCCATCCAGTAATACCTGGACGAACATCATGTCGCCGAGCCTGACATGGACTATATAAAGGTAAATACTCGATCAATAATGGCCTTGGTCCAACGAAACTCATATCCCCTTTTAAAACATTCCAAAGCTGAGGGAGTTCATCAACGCTAAACTTGCGCATCAATTGACCCAATCTAGTCAATCGCACTCCATCCAGAAGTAGCTCTCCCTTTGCATCACGTTCATTTGACATAGAACGAAACTTATAGATATCGAATAGTTTCCCATTCATTCCTGGACGTGATTGTCTAAATAATACTGGTGTCCCAATCATTTTACGTATGAGAATTGCAGTAAGTACGAAGAGAGGTACCAAAACTATAAGTAGGAATAAGCTGATTGTAAAATCAAATATTCGTTTCAAATACACACTCATTTCATTGGAAATGTTTTTTAACTTATTCCTCACCTATTAATTAGTCACATTAAATTATTTCATTAAATTATTTCTTTTGATTGCTA
>JBFGKX010000293.1:0-2612 GCA_041576455.1 Paenisporosarcina sp.
GGTTTGTCCATTTTTATTGAAAAACTGGTTGTTCCCTATACAATACGATGCGTGTTGTATAGTTCCCGCTCCGTTAACCCAGGTAACGACATCCCCACCTTAAATTTCATCATACGTTTTTACATACCCTGCATTTTCAATTCCCTTGATAAATGTTTGTTGATGAATCCATTCGTGAATTATCCATTCTTGGTTTATTGGAGAAGTACTAATTGCGTATAGTGTTGCTGCTAAACAATTTGCACCGGCATCTGTTGAGAAAGTATTTGCATATTTTTTTATATGTCTTGGTACTCCTATAGGCACATCTATTGAATTCCAACTATCCCATTCCAATGCATACGATTTTATGATTTGTTCTCTAGCAGTAATCGGAAGTTTATTCCACATGTCATGTTGAATGACAACGTGAAGTTCTTCATTTTTTTTACAATGTTTTCTTTGGGAATGATACTTAAATCCGAAATTAACTTAGTTGAGACACTCAAGCCTCTTCCCACTTCTACTTGTAATAGCAGAAGCTTTTCTTTTTCTTTCGGTTCTAACTTATTAATCCAACCTGATTGAGCTACTAAGACAATCTCAATTTCCTTTGAAATATTCCAGTACTCATAGCTGTTTGCTAATTGAATTTTTCTATAGGAAGCATGTTTGAAAAACTCATCTCTAGGAATAATTAGTGTTTCATTTAAATAATTCTTAAAGTAACTTAAATCCTCATCTTTCATAAATTATTCATTTCGATTTGGGCAGGCACACTTCCTTCTATATTACTCATATGGTCAATTACATCATTCATTGGTTTTTTATCTGTCATTCAAATCCCTCCTGTATTGGATTCCCATCTACATCGAAATATTTAAAATCAAATCTTAGGCTATCTTCATCATCATCATTAGTTTTCGCTATATTTATCCAGGATACATTGCTTTGATTCACATCAAATTCCTCTTTAAAAATGCGTTTATTAACACTCAATTCCATTTGAGCAATCTCATTAAATTGATTCGAAACAATCAACATTCTTAGAACATCAGATTTTTCATCTCGTAAGTTAGGAATGAATTCAGCAAAGGATTCTCCCTCTTTCTTCTCCACATAATTCCACTCATAATTGCCTGCAGGGTTTTTATAAAACTGAATAAATGCTGGACTGTCATGAAGTAGAAAGCTCACAATCCTATCATTATGAATATCTTTGATTTCCAAAATCTCAATCGATTCGCTATTGTAACCATCTATTGATTGGATGACTTCAATTATGGACTCTTTGTCATTCCCTTACGCTTGTTTATTAATTGCAAATACATAAATAATGATCAAAATAATTAGAGCAATGATTATCATTGTGTACTTACTCTTATTTTTAATAAAAGACGTTTCAAATCTATTCATTGTTGTTAATTGAACCCACCTTTAAGTTTTGATTACCTGAATTCACTAATTTTTCTACCATCATTTTTTTATGTTTCCCCTAAAATAAAGCTATAATTGAATGGCTCAGATATTTGATCATCCCAGAACAAACACGTATCGATTACAGCCTAATGTCTAAAAATAATTGCTAATACAGGTAGTAAAAGTAATACAATTGCACTTTGAATAAATGTTAGAATAATATCTTTCTTCCAACTGTTACTGTAAGGAAAGCGATTTGTTATTCTCTGAAAAACGAGAAAAACTACCCACCAAAACAAAAAAGTATAAATGGCTGAACTGAAACTACCATATAATTCGGTGTACAAACTATCTCTTCCCCTCATGTAATATTCGTTTATTACCCAAGCCCAAAATTTTCAAAAAAATAGGTTTAATTTTGGCTATTGAACCATTCTTTGTACTCTTCCTGCGTGTATTCATCTGTTCTAAATACCGTCCATTGACTGTTCGTTTTTTTCAAGAAAATCTTCATTACATACTCTCCTCCAGACTCATCAAAGTCCTTTCTTAAATAGACAATACTGCCATGAACAAGAACGATAGCATTTTGATCGTCTATCATATTGACTTTCATTCGACCATAACTTTCGATATTGTAATTGGCATCTATTAAGTCAAAATGTTTATTTAAGGATTCCATCTCTTCTTTCTCGACGTTAACGCCTTCATTAAAATCGATATCGTTTTTCAATTCCGGATATTGGTTCCACAAAATTTGAATATCATTTTTAACGACCGCTTGTGTTCGATAGTACATATACTCTCTAATAATCTTTGAATATTTGACCCAGTCAGATGGGTCAGGCTCAATAAAATCTTGCAAATCTTCCTCGGCATTCAAATTTTCCGTTTGTGTAGGTTGCTGGCACCCTGCTAATAATGACAGTGGTATGATGAAACCAATTATTAGAAAGAATCTTTTCACTTTTACACCTCCAATTTCGACCTCACTATACCGATTACATCCCCTGGATTATTTAACTTTGGAAAAACATCCCCATGCAAATTTGATTGCCTGAACCATGTCGCTTGATAGGCATTTATTCCAACATCAGCAGCGCCTTGTAATTCATTAGAACCTCCATCGCCAATAAAGATTGAATCTTGAGGAGCAACTTGTAATGCTTCACATGCGATTGAGTAAATCTTGGAATTTGGTTTAGCATATTTCA
>JBFGKX010000294.1:0-2598 GCA_041576455.1 Paenisporosarcina sp.
GGAAGTTTTATTTCTCCTCACCTCGAAATCGTAAATGAACGTATAATGATGAATGATGTCATGATTACAGATGAACAAATAATCTACTATATGAACGAAATCTATCCTCTTCTGCAAGAAGGGCAAGTAGGAAATGGGTCAAACTTTTTTGAAATCTTAACGGTTATCGCATTTATGTACTATAAAGATATGAACGTTGACATCGCTATAATTGAAACTGGCATTGGTGGAAAGTTCGATTCGACTAATGTATTGATGCCATTAATCTCCATATTAACTTCAATTTCACTTGACCATACACAAATCTTAGGGAATACGATTGAAGCCATTGCTGAAGAAAAAGCTGGCATTATCAAACCGAAAGTGCCTGTGATAAGTGCGGTCAAAGACAAGCAAGCAGTCACAGTTATTGAAAATAAAGCGTTACTCGAACAAGCACCAATTTATCAATTGTATAAAGATTTCATTATTGGAAATGTGACACAAGAAGAAAACTGCCAACGTTTTTCCTACCAATTGAGCGGAGAGAAAATCAATGATGTATCGTTGAGAATGATGGGACATCATCAAATTGAAAATGCGTCACTTGCAATTACAGCAGTCATCGTTTTAAATAGACAATTTGGTTTTACGATTTCTGAAAGTAGCATTCGTCATGGCTTAATGTCTTCCAGTTGGGCTGCTCGTTTTGAAGAAGTTTTGCCAAATGTCATCATTGACGGTGCACATAACCCTGCAGGGATGGAAATGTTAGTTCAAACGATTCAGCAACGGTATGCGATGAAAGATATTCATGTAGTTTTCACGGCACTTCAAGATAAAGATATTGCATCCATTCTGCACATGTTAGATGAAATTGCGACGAGTATGACAATAACCGAAATTCAAATGAAAAATGCGGCAACTGGTCAATCTATTTTAGAGTTAACCAATCATCCTCAAAAACAATTCATGCCAAATTGGCAAGATGCACTCGAACATACTCTCGCAAAAGCAAATGATTCGAATGTGATTGTTGTGACAGGATCTTTGTATTTTATGTCACTAGTTCGCCCATATTTAAAACAAAAAGCACAAATTAACATCAACTAATTCAGAATCCTACCTTACGTTTGAAGGTAGGATTCTTTTATCATTGGTTCATAAAGGAGAGCTAACCATGATTCCAAAGTTAAATGAATACAAATACCGATTTCAAATTGATAGTAAAAACAAAATTGAGCCAGGACTTGGAGCAATAAGCAGGGCTTTAGAAAAAGTAGGGAACCCCCATTTAAACCTGAAATTTATTCACGTGGCCGGTACCAATGGAAAAGGTTCTACAATTAGCATGATGAATGCCATGCTACAAGCGCATGGAGTGAAAACAGCGTGCTTTTATTCACCATGTTTTATGGATGTTCATGATCAAATTCAGTTAAATGGTCAATATATTTCACCTCAACAATTAGATAGGGTCTTTCAAAAAGTCAAAGATGCTGAATTAAGCGGAATGCTCACTGATTTTGAATTGTTAACAGTCCTTGCTTTTTTAGCTTTTGACGCGTACCAACCAGATATTGTATTGCTTGAAACGGGCATGGGCGGAAGGTTTGATAGTACCAATATAATCAAGCCCATATTGTCAGTCATCACAAGTATTGGAATTGAACATGAACAATTTTTAGGGAATTCGATGGAAGAAGTGGCTTTTCATAAAGCAGGAATCATTAAAGGACGCATCCCAATCATTATTGGGCAGCTAGAAGAAGCAGCCGAACAGGTGGTTTTTCAAGAAGCAGAGAAATTGAAATCGCCATTATTCAAAATAAGGAAAGATTTTTCTTTTACTCATGAGCAATATAAAGATAGAGAAGGGCATTGTCTAAAAGATTTAATTGTGCCACTTCAGGGAGCACACCAACATCACAATGCAGCTGTAGCTATTCGTTCAGTCATACACGTCATCGACAAACTGAACATCGATTTAAAAGAAGATTTGCTTCGAAAAGGTTTAAGTGAAACATTTATTCCAGGTCGTTTTGAAAAAATCACAAATACGTTGTATGTAGATGGGGCACACAATCCGGATAGTGCACGCGCACTCGTTGATACACTAAAAGAAATGTTTCAGGATAAAGAAATTCATTTTTATGTAGGGATGATTAAAGGAAAGGATGCAAAAAAAATATTAAGGACTCTTGAAGAAATATCAACAAATTTCACTTTTATTGATTTTGATGATGATCGATCATTTTCTTCGCAAGATTTGTCGGAATTTAGTAAATCGCCGATCATTAACACAACAAAAGAACCTATTGAAAACCTCCTAAAAACAATTGATGAAAAACACGTGACAATAGTAACGGGCTCTTTGTATCTCTTGGCTAATTTGCGGGCAAATGCTCTTTCAATATTTTAAATTGTTAGAATTTAAAGGGTGACAAAAGGTTTAGATTTTGATACGATGATTTTTATAATAGAGAAAAAGAACTAGGACGGATGTGGTGCTTTTGGAGATTTCTAAACGTATACAACGATTGATATGGCTGATGTGGATTATGACTGTGCCACTTGGAATTTATTTAGTCTATCAATACGCCACTCCCCATGATATTA
>JBFGKX010000295.1:0-2555 GCA_041576455.1 Paenisporosarcina sp.
GGTTTCATTAATTTGCCAACAATGCTATTGCTGGGTATGCCAATACACTCTGCGATCGGTGCTAATAAAGTCTCGAATACAGTGAGTTCCTTCAGTAGTTTTTTCACCTTATATAAAAGAAAACAAATTACATTTAAAGAATCCTACTGGATTATTCCGTTCAGTTTAATTGGCGGACTTACAGGTGGGTGGATTGCCTCGCTTTTATCATCCAAATATTTATTCATCGTCGCTATCGTCTTATTAGTACTGGGCTTTCTAACATCTTTCATCGGAAAAGATAATTTCATGGGGAATAAAAAGTTAACTCTTAACAAGGTTAGCGGACCAGGACTATACGGAATTGGGATTTATGATGGATTGTTTGGTCCTGGTCAAGGAACTTTAATGTTGTATTTATTCAGCTATTTAAATGTCGCATATATTAAATCAGTTGGTCTCGTTAGACTAGCAACGTTCTCCAGTTGTTTTGGTGCTGCAATTAGTTATATTGCTTCAGGTGTCATTATTTGGCCTCTGACACTTGCTCTAATGGCAGGGTCCATAACTGGTGCTCAAGTCGGTGTTCGAATTGCTGAAAAGTTAAATCCTCTTTTTGTGAAACCTATTCTTCGAATTATTACAGCTATTTTAATTGTTCAATTAATACTGGAAAATCTCGTTTTTTAAGGAGGGAGTGAATGGAGGTCTCTCTTTTTTTTTTTTGGAAATTAATTTTGATCATTAACAAAGTATCAGAATCCTTATTTCCCGGGAAATTCTGTGATTTCAATATGTTGTGTTGGGATAAAAAGCTAAATTTGAAACTTTACTCGGGTTGTTTTGTAAATTAAAAACATTAGTGATGCGGAATTAAACTTTATTGTTTTCGTTTTAAAAATACTACTTTAGATAGGGAAGGTAAAAAGCGTGGAGCAACAACCAATCGTTGAATTGAGACAACTTTCGAAGACTATTGGCAAAAAGAAAATTATTGATAATTAAAATCTGTCTTTATTTCCCGGTCAAATTGCAGGTTTTTAGGACCAAATGGTGCTGGCAAGACGACAACTATCTTAATGATGTCAGGACTAATAAAGCCGACAAGTGGAGAAGTGGTAGTTGAAGGGCAACATTAAACGATCACTGTGAAGAGACAATGAGTAAAGTGGGTGTAATTGTTGAAAATCCAGAGATGTATAGCTGGATGGAGAAACCTGTTGCATTTTGCGCGAATCGATAAAACGGTTACGAAAGAACGCATCACTCAAGTAGTTGAGCAGGTAGTAATGCAAAATCGTATTCATGAAAAGGTATCTTCTTATTCATTAGGAATGCGTCAAAGATTGGGATTAGAAGTATATCTTATTCACGCAAATTGATTTAATGGGGTATATTACCGGCAGTATGTTTGTTCAGGACATCACATGACCGTTTTCAGTAGCAGTATTGTTGATGTATATTTAGCTGTATTTATTCATCAGTTACTGGTCGTTTAAAAGACGAGATATAACAGCTTAATGTAAAAGACATCGTTGCCCAGTTAAAGGGACGATGTCTTTTCTAGTTTTGTTATCCTATAACATCTATGACAATCTTACCTTTAGCATGTCCTTCTTCTAAATATCGAAGGGCTTCTGGTACATCATTTAGAGTGTAACATTGGTCTATAACTGGAGTCATTTTGCCAGAACTCAGTAACTCTTGTATTATTTGCAGGTCGGCTTTTTTGCGCACTGCAAAGAGCATCACCATTTTCTGCCTTACGAAACGAGATAAGACTAGAGCTCGGAGCGAACGACTTAAAGGGCCGAGAAAACGTCCCTTATCAGGACCACCAACTAGGACGAGAATTCCGCTTGAGTCCAATACTCTTCTACAATCTGTCAGCGAATGATTTCCTACAGCATCAAAAATGAGGTCATATTGTTGTTCACTGCGAGTGAAATTTTCCAGCGTGTAATCGATGATATGGTCAGCTCCAATTGAACGGACCATTTCTACATTTCGAGTACTACAAACACCAGTAACAATCGCACCGAACGATTTGGCAATCTGAACCGCAAACGTACCTACACCCCCAGCTGCACCATTAATCAAAACCTTTTGACCAGGCTCAATCTGACCTTGATCGCGAAGTCCCTGCAATGCTGTAAAAGCAGAAATAGGTACAGCAGCAGCTTGTTTAAAGGTCATATTTTTTGGTTTAATCACGAAAGCTTTTTCAATAGCATAAACATACTCAGCAAACGCACCATCGCAGCCTCCGAATACCTCATCTCCTGGTTTGAATTCCGTTACGTCTTTACCCACGGCTTCAACGGTACAAGCCACATCTACACCTAAACGATTGTTCTTTGGTTTTCGCAACCCCGCTTGTATGCGCAACACGTAAGGGGTGCCTCTCATAAAGTGCCAGTCCATGGGGTTAACGAAAGCAGTGTGAACTTTTAAAAGGACTTCATTGTCTTTAGGAATAGGTTTATCTAGTTCTTTAAGTTGGAGGTTATTAGACGATCCATAATTTGTATAGACAATCGCTTTCATAGGTAAGCCCCCTTAAAATTCATTTCATA
>JBFGKX010000296.1:0-2518 GCA_041576455.1 Paenisporosarcina sp.
ATGGGTTTGAATTGAACTTTGCGCTCGGTGATGATCACTGGCAATACCAACATGCGCCAAAATCTCTGTTTGATTTGTAATTGCCACCGCACTGGGCTCCAGTTCACGATGCAAGATATCACAGACAGCTAACGCCGTGTCATGATTCATCCCCTTTCGTAAGTAACCGAGCGTTTGGTTAGCTATGCGCAACGTTTTTTGCGCTTGTAAGGCAGTCGTTTTTTCTTGATCGCTAATCACGTTGTAGACAATGAGTAAAAATATAGCTGTGCCAATGCCATTCGCCAAAATCATCGGGAGGCCAATTGCGTGTACTAGTGCCCAAGCTTGTTCAATCGGCTTTGAGAGCAACAGAATGACTCCCATCTGAATCGTTTCTGCAAGTGCACCAATCGCAAATGCAGTCATTGGCTTAACATGCTTTCCACGTCTGTAAAATGCACCCGCAACAATCCCCGAAATAATAGCAGAGAGACCGCAGGAGAGAGACGTAAAACCACCTAACGTCAACCGATGAATTCCTGCAATCAGTCCTGCGCCTATTCCTAAGCGATAGCCCCCAAGTAGTCCTGCCACTACAACTCCAATGACACGAGAGTTCGCAATCGCCTCATCCATAGGAATTTCCATCGTTACACTATTAAAGTTATGCGTATTCGTATTAAACGTAATCCCAAAATACGTACCAATAATCCCAAAAAAACCAAAAAATACAATTGCCGTTACTTCTTGTTTACGGTCCAATTTATCTTGATGCACCATATCTTTAAAAAAGCTGAAACGAGTCAAAATGAAGGCTACTGCTACAATCATTCCAACCCTTTCCAGCATAATAACTAATAAATCGAGCATACGCAGTTCCCTCCTCGAAGGATGGCCATTTCACTTTCCAAATCGCTTTTGCAGAAAGTATACTGCATCTTTGCCTAGAAATATATCTTTATTTTCAGTTAATAGATTTACAAATACACCCATTAACAACCAATTGATCAACTAAAGAATAATTTTCAACTTTAACGAATCCAGGTGGCTGAAGAGGCAATTTCAGCCACCTTTACTTTTAATACAATGAAGAAAAAATAACCTCCTGAAACTTTATTTTTCCATTGACTTCCAGTTAGAGCAAGATATACTTTAGTTAATACTTAAAATTTCAGAATAGTAATACAAATAAAGATAGGTAGTTTAAGGGGATTATTATGAAAAACACAACAACACCAGGATTTAATGGGCACTGCGCCTTTGCGGTAGCTTTAGGCAAAAAAAATGTATCTTGTAATGGGAAACACCAATTAGTACAAGATGGCAAGACGTACAATTTTTCTAATTCCCTCGTCAAGATGGTTTGGAAAGTACTACCTGGAATGAAGAACAAAGCTGAGTCAAATTGGTCGAAGTAAGACCTTTTAAATACGTGTGACCCAATATTTTACTTGAGCATCCAATCGCATGACGAATTGGGTGTTTTTTGTTTATTCATCCAACCATGTTTATAACTTTATCAAATCAATAAAAATATGAACGATTTATTCCTGACATGTCTCCTTTCCCACTTCCACTTTCTATATAAGGAATGAAAGGAGGTGGAAAACATGGCAATCATCGACTTTAAACAAGCTGTGGTTCGATTAACGTTTGAGGCTGGGTATACGCAAGATGGCAAGGTGATCAAAAAATCGAAGTCTTACCGTAATGTGAATGAAAGTGCTACAGCCGACCAGTTAAATAATGTGACGAGTATTTTATCAGGATTTTCTTCTCGTACGTTACTTGCTGCAGAAAAAATTGAAACGGGGAATATCCAAAACTAATTTGAAAGGGGACATGACCAATGGCAAAGGTATTAGAAATGCTGTTTGACACGGCTCAAGGGAAAAAGTTCACGATTTCGGTGGACGAGCCTCGTGCAGACTTAACAGCTTCTGAAGTTAACACTGGCATGCAGGCATTGCTAGCGAGCAATGTGTTCTACGCGGACGGTGCAAACCTTGTATCTGCTTACCAAGCACGTATTGTGGAACGTAACGTAACTGAAATGTAATTCAAAAAGGCTGCCACAATGTAAATTGTGCGCAGCCTTTTTTAGAAAGGAGGAATTATTGATGAGCGATTGGCTAATAGTAATCCAAGAAGTTGGATTTCCGATTTTTGTGTCATTTTATTTAATGCACCGTGTCGAAGCGAAACTTCAAATGATTCATGAAGCCTTAATATCCTTAAAAACCTGATAGATCACATGACCTTTCCAATTAGGGAAGGTCATTTTAGCTTGAAGACAAGAAATTTAATTCAATGAAAAGAATGAACCTCTGTATTCTTATCTATATCACTTTATAGAAGAAATCATGGTCGGCTATTTCTTTCGCTTTCCGCGGACGAAACGCCAGCCTCCTCGACTCAACTGTCGATGACAGCTGAGCCTGTGGGGTCTAGCTTGTTTCGTTCTCCCGCAGGAGTCTTCAGAAATAGCCAACCATCTTACTATTTATATCAATTGAAGATATATTCTTATATAAAC
>JBFGKX010000297.1:0-2499 GCA_041576455.1 Paenisporosarcina sp.
CAACAAAAGCAACTTCATATAGAAGAAAATGGACTGCAAGAACGTCTAAACGACTCGATTGATAAAGGGTTACTGACAGTTTCCGTTGAACCAGTGGAAGCGGATGTATTTATCATTGCGGTTCCTTCGCCAATTAATGCGGATAAAACAGCAAACTTGGAATATGTAAGACAAGCTACAGCGAGTGTAGTCCCTTACTTAAGAGAAGGTAACTTAGTCATTTTAGAATCGACAGTTCCGCCTAAAACAGTGGAAGATATCATGTTACCGGAGTTAGTTAAATCCGATTTAATCATTGGAGAACAGTTATTTGTATCGCATTCTCCTGAACGTGTGATTCCAGGCCGTATATTTGAAGAGCTTGTGAACAATGATCGAATTGTTGGAGGAATTAATGAAATCTCGGCAATTAAAACAAAAGAACTGTACGAAGTATTTGTAAAGGGGCAAATTCATTTAACGGACGCAACAACGGCAGAGTTAGTAAAAGTAATGGAAAACACGTATCGTGATGTGAACATCGCTTTTGCCAATGAATTAGCTAAAATTGCTGAAAAAATTGATGTGAACATATGGGAAGCGATTCAATTTGCGAATTTCCATCCACGTGTCAATATTCATAGTCCTGGCCCTGGGGTTGGGGGACACTGTATCGCAGTGGATCCTTGGTTCCTAGTTGAAATAAGCCCTGAACACTCTGAAATTATTCATAAATCTCGAATGACAAATGATGGAATGCCGGCATTTACAGCTAATAAAGCTTGGTCTATCTTAGAAGCAAGAGGTCAAACCAATGCAAAAGTTGCAGTTTTTGGTTTAGCATTTAAAGGAAATGTTGATGATATGAGAGAGAGCCCATCAACTGAAGTCATTCATGAACTACAAGCATTAGGATTACATGTAGTCTCTTATGACCCACATATTAAAGAAAATCAACACCCGACTCAAACACAAAATTTAGAAGAAGCTGCGACTGAGGCAGACTTGCTATTGATTCTAACGGATCATAATGAGTTCAAAGAATTAAACCCAACAAACGTTTTAGATGTAATGAATACCAACATCATGTTAGATACAAAAAACTGCATGAACCGGAAGAAATGGATGGATGCAGGATTTTCATTTTATGCACTAGGCGATTCAAAAAATAAACCAATTGATTAAGTGGTGACTTATCTATGAAAGAAAACATTTTAGGGATACAAGTAAACACCGAGGGATACGCGGAACTTCTTCCGCGTATTTTCTCGTATATTGAACAAAAAGAAAAGGCCATGATTGTTGCGATTAATCCTGAAAAAGTGATGAAAGCTTCAAAAGATCAATCTTTACATGATTTATTAAACCGAGCAGAGTTTCAAATTCCAGATGGCGTCGGCATTATCATTGCCTCAAAACTGCAAAAAGGGAAGATTCGTGAGCGGGTCACAGGGATTGATTTAATGCTTCGCATTTGTGAAGAAGCGGCCAATCAACAAAAAAGCATCTTCCTATATGGTGCCAAACCAGGCGTTGCTGATGAAGCTAAATCCGAACTGGAAAAACGATATCCAGACATAAACATCTCCGGAACGTTAGATGGCTATGAGAAGGATGAACAAATCATTAAACAAACGATAAACGATGCCAAACCGGATATCCTATTTGTAGCAATGGGAAGTCCACGACAGGAATTATGGATTGAAGAAAATCGGGATAATCTTCATCCATTTGTCTATCAAGGAGTAGGCGGTTCCTTTGATGTCCTTGCCGGTAATATTGAAAGAGCGCCTGAATCTTTCCAAAAAGCAGGTTTAGAATGGCTTTACCGCTTGTTAAAAGAACCGAGTCGAATAAAAAGACAAATGGAGTTACCAAAATTTTTAGTGAAAATAATAAAGAAATAATTTTAATAATTACTCAAATACTAGTTGTTCTATTTTGGGCAAGATGGTAAAATATTCTCGAATACATTATTTCTCTAATTTTGATATAGGTAAAAAAACCGGTTGGTAACCAAATAAAACCCCCAAAGCATATGGGTGCTTTGGGGGTTTTGTTGTGATTACGATTGTGTTGGAATTTCAACTCGCCATGAAGATAAATCTAGGGACTCTTTTAAAACCATCTCTTTTGGGAAGATGAATGTCCAAGGCTTACTGGTATTTGCTTTAACTTGAAGTGGGGCTAAAGTAAATGAACCTTTCGCAATTACTTCGCCAGAAGCATCGGTTACTTTCAATGGCAATTGTGAAATATCAATGTGTTTATCTTGGCCATTGCGAATTAATAAAGAAACAACTAAGCTTCCATTCGGATCGACATTGGCTTGTAAGCCCATTAAGTTAATTTCGTTCACTTTAGGTGGGGTTAATCCATCGACCATAGCTCGTAGCTTCGATTTCTGTTCTTCTGCTAAAGAACTTTCCCATTCTTTCGATAAATCTAAGGAATGAGGGGTCTTTAGTTTAAATGCCACTTGCCAATCCATCGTTGGAATGGTTTCTAAAGGAATTTGTA
>JBFGKX010000298.1:0-2474 GCA_041576455.1 Paenisporosarcina sp.
TCGGTCATTTCAATTCTATTTCTGCAGGGATTACAGAAGAGAATCAGTAGAAGTTTTACGAATACACATAATTTGTTGAGGATGCTTAAGTATAAGTGGCTTGTATCGTATATGCACGTCGTCCTTAAGATAGAAAATACTAATCAATATTAAATCTTATATTCTTAAAGAAAGTGAATGTAACTAAAAACGATTTTAAAAGTTTATATAAGCATATCTCTTCATATGAGTGTAGTAATAAGATGTTCGGGAAGAATCCTGCGGGAAAAACGAGACTTGCAAGACCTTATAGGATCAACTGTCATTAACAGTTGAGGTGGCGACCGGTTCGTCCGCGGAAAGCGGAAGAAATAGCCGGCCATCATCTTTTTTCAAAAGAGTGCATAAGATATAAATACGAATTTTTATACTTTTATATTGATTATTATTCTTTTGTCTACAAGCTAAAGGACTCCCATCATAGGGAGTCCTTTTTTGACGATTATATAAGGTATTTTTGAATTATCCGAAGAGTAATTTTCGTACTTATGAATACAAATAAAAAGATGATTGTAATGGATAATCAAAAGTTAGTCCATGAAACAACGAAAAGTGAGCAAAAATTGCCTTCATATTTCAAAGGAAGAGGGAGATCTATATGAGGTTAATGCAATTCAGCAAAAATTAGTGGAAAGCCCGTATCTATTGGCAAAGCGGGTACTAAGTTTTCGCGATTGTCGATTCTCTTACCAACAAATCCTGTTGACAATACAAAATGATTGAAAAATAATGGAACTCACAAAAATATATGACTTCTTAAAAATCGCCATCATTCTCTCAGTCTCAGAATTGAAGATTAAAGGATTTCCCCCTAATCAGAGGTTCTAATAATTTAGTACCTCACACTTGAAACTAATTGCCTCATGTATCAAATGAAAGTTCATAATATAATGAATTCCTTTTAATGAAATAGTGATTTGGTGGAGAAAAAAAGGCCCTAAAAGGGCATCTGGAGAATGAAGAATCCATTATTTAATTTCTAACGAGCGACGTTTAATTTCGCATTCTAATAGCAAGATAAAGTCTGGGCATAGCTTTAATACTTTTGCTTTTATATATGACTCCAATAGTAATTCAGACGACAGTTTACTCATACGTGAATGCACCTCCAAGTATTTAAAAATTGTGTATTAATATAAATGAAGTAAGTTCTTAATGATAGAATTGGTGAACTATTCTAAATCTATCAGATAGTTTAGATTGGAACAACTGTTCCCTTATACACAGATGCTGGTGGATAACTTGTGGTTAACTTGTTAGTAGTAACGCGGAATGTATGCCTAGTCATCTGTTTTTTGTGAATAAACTTATCCACAGCCGACAAGAAACGCGAAATTTGTCGAAACATTTTTTGGGAATTTACATAAAACTTACAATATTTATATACACTCTGCTAAATGTGGCTTTTAATATTCCGCAAAACAGCTACGCTTTCTTATGGAAGCATGGAGTCTACTCAACTTTACGCCTTAGTGGCTCCTGTGCAAATCGTAGCAGTAATATTTAATATCTCGAAATCGAAAAACAAAATATAAAACAGTGCTGTTGATGTCCGTTTTAATACACGCGGTTTATAAACAAAGCTCACTCAATGAGAATTACAACTAAACTTTAAAGAATTACAACTAAATTCCTGATAATTACAACTAAAACTAAGAATATTACAACTAAATTCAACTCTTTGTATAACATGACAGTTGCTTTTCATCGCGACGTACATTCATGTTTCGAAGCTTCTCCATTAATCCTCACATTCCTTGAACAGATCTACTTCTTTCCACTTTTTATACTTCTGAAAGCTACGAGTTAATGCACATAATCATGTCTTCATCAAATTTGTTTCTTAAACTACATCTTTAAATCTATGGTAAGAAGATTGCTTGATATAAATTAGCGGGCATGAGAATGAATGTTTTTTCATATACATAGCAAAAGGAGGTTTTGAAGCAGTTTATTGTACTTTAATAGACTAACAACCCAATTAGAAAAGAGATTCATCTACAACGGGAAAGTATCCACATTAATTTTCAAATAAGGTGAAACAATGAACTCTACTAATCTACAAATGCTCAATTGAAAGCATATTTAAAAAACATCGATATTTTCTTCAAACTATTTTAGTTACAGGGCAAGCTCTTTACCAACTTCATGATTCATTAGCGTGATTTATTACCTCATGTCTAGACAAGCGTGGTCACTTTTAAAAGTAGACAAGCTAAATTGGATCAGATGGTTGATCTTTTTGAGGTACCAATTTTAGTGAAAGTTTTCCCTACTAAGCTTATAAAGTATTGGCCATTTATAAGGAAAAACACAAAATAAGGGGTTGTATGAAAATGAAGAGAAGAAGTTTTCATGTTTTGATTTTACTAGTGGCAATGATGCTAGTTTTGAGTGCTTGTGGTAAAAGTGGCAATAAAACGAGTGAGAATCCA
>JBFGKX010000299.1:0-2457 GCA_041576455.1 Paenisporosarcina sp.
AAGTAAAGCGGAATCTATTTCAGCGGCAGCAAACATTTTTGTTGGGCAAACAGAAGCACCTTTAATTGTGCGCCCATTCATTGCAAGAATGACAAAATCAGAACTTTTTGCTGTGATGACAGGTGGACTGGCTTCTGTTGCTGGTTCAGTACTTGTCGGATATGCATTACTAGGAGTTCCTCTTGAATATTTACTAGCGGCGAGCTTTATGGCTGCACCTGCTGGGTTAATTTTAGCCAAATTAATGATTCCTGAAACAGAAGTACCGGATGACTCAGTATTTGAGTTAGAAAAGGATGAAGAGTCTGCCAACGTAATTGATGCAGCGGCGCGTGGAGCTAGTGATGGATTGAAACTAGCAGTAAACGTAGGGGCAATGTTACTAGCGTTTATCGCATTGATCGCATTAGTTAATGGTCTTTTAGGCGGTATTGGTGGATGGTTTGGTTATGGTTCACTTTCTCTTGAAAACATTTTAGGTGTCTTATTCGCACCACTTGCTTTTGCCATTGGTGTGCCTTGGTCAGAAGCAGTAACTGCAGGTAGCTTCATTGGTCAAAAGCTTGTATTAAATGAATTCGTAGCTTATTCTGCTTTTGCTCCAGAAATTGCAAACTTGTCACCGAAAACAGTTATTGTTGTTAGTTTTGCATTATGTGGTTTTGCGAACTTAAGTTCAATGGCGATTCTTCTTGGTGGATTAGGTGCACTTGCTCCAAATCGCCGACAAGACATTGCGAAACTTGGTTTGCGTGCGGTAGCTGCAGGGATGTTAGCATCTCTATTAAGTGCTGCGATTGCAGGTATGTTTATTTAAGGGTTTACAACTAAATTGGAAATGGAGTGTTTGGTATAATTGCCTACACTCCATTTTTTTAATTTACGAGTCAAAAGGATGAAAATATGGTTAATTATCAAAAGTGGTTATTGGAAGACCTTCACGATGGCTTATTATCACCATTTATCCGTTATCAAGAAACCAATCAAGTTCTAGTGGCGCATAATAACCAATTAATGGTGAAAGATGATTCTTTTATTGATGACTGGAACCATGCAAAGAAATTATCCGTAATCAAAGCTTTACGGACCAGTATCGAGCGAGGTGGGATAGGAATAGGTGTTTACGATGAGAAAGAACTCATCGCATTCGCTTGCATTGAAAGTTACCTTTTTGGCAGTAAGGAACAATACGTAGAGCTTTCTTATTTACATGTTTCTCTCACATGGAGAAGAAGTGGAATTGGAAAGGAGTTATTTGAAATTTGTTGCAAAGAAGCCAAAGGGTTAGGTGCAACACACTTATACATTGCAGCTCATCCTTCAGTTGAAACGCAACACTTTTATCAAAGTGTTGGTTGTAAATTGGTAAGTGAAATTAATGCTCTCATCCTCGCGAAAGAACCTTTAGATATACAAATGGAGCGTTTATTAGAGAGTAAACTAATGAATATTTGAGTACTGAAAAGAAAAAAACCCCAATATTTTAGGAAGTCGTTTCAGACTGTATATACTTATTAAAGTTAGTAAGTGTATTTGAAGCATATACACCAATTGCTGTTTTTTTCGGAGAGCACGTTTTCCACTCCTCCAATTTATTAAAGAGATTGGTTTCTGTAAATATATCGTTTTTGGATTTCAGGAGGAAGATAAACGGCTATTCCTGAAGACACTTGTAAAAGAACGAGATGATCTAAACAGGCTAGCGTTTTGTTCGCGGGAAGCGAAAGAAATCGCCGACTATCATCTTTTTCAAAAGAGATACATTCATGAAATGACCGCTTTCCGTGGGCTCGCGGCGAACTCACTCGAGCTTTACTCGAGTGGATTTCGACGTCTTCGCTGTCCCACAGGAGTCGGTCATTTCATTCCTAAAAGGATATTCAGTAGAAAAGTAAGGATGAATAGGATTTATTGAAGATGCCAATGACTATGCAACTTTTTAGCGTATAAGGAAAGCGTCCATAAAATAAAAACGACTATTGATTTTTCTGGTTTTTTTAAAAAATTGAATGTAACTATAAACGAGCTTAAAGAAATACATAAGCATATTTTTATCACGTTTGTCACGAGGTACCGCAGGAGCTCTTGTTTTCACCATTTCTGCCCCATTCAACAGATTACGCTTCTGTAAGCGCATCTCATCATATAATTTCAATAGGTAGAAGGTCGACGCTTTCTGAAGACACTTGTAAAAGAGCGAGATGATCTAAACAGGCTAGCGTTTTGTTCGCGGAAAGCGAAAGAAATCGAAGATCATCTAATTAGTGAGAGCGCAAAGATAAGAATACGAATTTTTATCCTTTTGTCAGCGATAAGCCATATTCGTATCAACTTCTTCGATCGTTTACGCATTGAGCGAATACCAAAGGTATATTGAATGAATGCCAGTATAATTAAGATAACAGGATCAATACTTGGACGACCTACTTCTGAATACATATCTTCTACCAATTCATA
>JBFGKX010000300.1:0-2433 GCA_041576455.1 Paenisporosarcina sp.
CGTGATGACTTTTCTACTAAAAAATCCACTTTCTTACAGTTCCTTCTTTAATATTTCTACAAGTTCTTTTTGCTCATCTGTTGTATATTGATTTTCACGATCCACAAATTGATTTTCTCCGTCAGAATGGTCAATTTGACGTCAATACACATCAAGCAGTTCTTCATACGTAACGAATTTTGAATGGAATGAAATGATGACTGCTTCTACATGGTTTGCGCTCCCTAAAGACACATCATGATAGGCAGGACTTCCTTCCTTGCCTCCCGTGTAATCAGTGACCACCGATTTAACTCCTATTAATTTTTCAAATGGAGGCTCCATACACCCGAAACAACCACCAACACCAATAGCAGTCTCTTCCGCGCTGTACGATATGGACTCACTTCCAGTTGATTTAACTTGCTGGTCATTCCTAAATACAACAAGTCCAATGACAATCGCTATACCTAGCAGAGCAAGCATGTTCCATTTCGGTTTAGCTTTCATCAATTTCATCCACCCTTATAGTATTTCTTTTTATTTTATATCATCCTAGTATATCGTACATGGCTAAACTGTTAGTTGCGTCACAAAAAGCCTCGACGTCTAATTCGTCGAGGCTCTAATTTATTGATCAATTAAACTGACTGAAACTTTGACATCTAGTTTATGACTGCCTCCTCGATAGACCCCTTGCACTGGACTCGCATCCCCATAGTCTCTCCCCACGCCAACGCGGAGGTGATTTTCAAGTGCTTCTACATTATTGGTTGGATCCAGTCCAACCCACCCGATTCCAGGTACCATCACTTCCACCCATGCATGGCTTGCTGCATCGCCAACTAATGCAGAGTTCTCCCCTACATACAGGTAGCCACTGACATACCTAGCTGGAATGTGCTTAGTACGCAAAATCCCTAACATGACATGAGAAATGTCTTGGCATACCCCTTTTTTCAAATCAAAAGATTCGATGGCTTTTGTTGAAACGTTGGTAGAATACCCGTCATACGTAAATCGGTTAAATAAATATCCCATCACATCAATTGCATATTGAACTGGATTGGCCATCTCACCAATATCTAAATCAACTTGCTGAATCTGCTCAGGCGAGAGGTACGTGTATGCGGTATTGCTTAAATACGCTAAATAATGACTTTTAAATAACTCAGAATGAAAAATGGCATACATTTCTGGAGAATAATCAATCCGATGAATCCATGGACTCTTTTGAATGCTCACTACAGATGTTGCTTTCACTTCTAAATGTTTATGATGGTCAGCAATGAAAAATGATTCAACACTATTTCCCCAAATATCCACATGCTCTTTTGTCAGTGCAACAGGTGTAATATCAGTCCGATAAGAAAGCAATCGCTGACACTCATCCGTACGGGGTTTTAATCGAATCGAGTTCATGCTTTGATCAACCAAGGTATCGTAATCGAAAATATTTGTATGTTCAATTTTGTATTTCATGGAAGAAGTTCTTTCAACCATTTGCTTCTGTGGAATTTCCGTTAAGAAAGCTTGCCTTTGCGTATCAGTCGGCTCAATCAAATAATATGTTTTCGAGAAGATTTGACCAATTTCATTACATTGATTTTGAAATCGATTCAAAAATGCTAACATATTATCCGAATTTAACTCTTGAATAGACATTTCATCAAAATCATTTTTTAAGTTCTCAAGCGCATAATACAATTCCGATGAATAGTGAGCAATCTTCGCGTTTTCTAATACATCAATCGTCGAACGCACGTGATTCATATTATAATGAATAGACCTTGGGAATGATTCATCTGTTATTAAAAACGTCAAGATGGTCTTTTTATCCATTTTCGGTCGATTTACTTTCAAATAAGCTTCGTATCCATTTAACATTCGAAGTGCAGATAACCACGCATAATAGTTGTCCGTTTTATATAATAACTGAGTTTCTCTCGTTTGTTCGCAAACCACATTTAAAATACGTGCTGTTTTTTCCGCACGCTCTAACCATTTGCCGATTTTAATCATGCGGTAAGCAACCCCACGTGACATTCCAGACTCGATAATCCCTTGAGCGGTTAATGAGGTCATAACGACTTTACGAAGAAATATCCGTAATTGCTGGATTGAAAAATGTTCTCGTGCTGCTTGATTTGTAAAGAGGTATAAATCATTCCACACTTCAAAAAATTCATTTGGCAAATGATCTCGACTAATTCGAGCGTTCTCTCGTGCTACACGGACGCAACTGAAAATTGAATTTAGATTTTCTATATCAAAAGCTAAATAGCGTAAATACTCTTCATCTTGAGCATTTGGGTTACTTTGAAGTACTTCTAATTCCTCTTTTGACGAACACACTTCAAATAAAAATTGTCTATGTTTTCCGTCTAACAAATCTTCACTCGACGTTTCTACCATTTGTGTTAAATGTACATCCACGATGCGTGCATTTAATTC
>JBFGKX010000301.1:0-2432 GCA_041576455.1 Paenisporosarcina sp.
AATTACAACTAAATCAAAAAAATTACAACTACCTTCATGTCTTTGTTACACAAAACAGGTGATTTCCACCGCAACTCATTTGTTGATTTTAAGCTTCCCTTTAAATCCACACGGTTCAATCATAAAGCGACAATGAAAAAAAGCGCTCGTTATAATAAACGGCCGCTTCCTTCAAATATCTGATGAACTTGCTTACTTGCACTACAGTGATTTCGATACGCACGCTTGAGTAAATGCTCGGAAAATAGCCGCTGAGCTCGAATCCATATTGGTTACCATATTTTCAGGATGCCACTGGACGCCCATCACAAAATGGTGTATTTTACTTTCGAAAGCCTCAATCACTCCATCACTCGCCAGTGCGCTTACTTGAAAATCTTTTGGCATCTGTCGAACGGCTTGGTGATGAAAGCTATTCACTTTCAACTTTTCCCTTTGCACGATGTTTCGCAAAATGGTCCCATCGTTTACTTGAACAAAATGGGAAGCATGCGAGCGAACTGCGAGTTGTGTATGTTGTAACAGACTCTTTTCATGTTGCGAATAAATATCTTGATACATATCACCGCCAACTGCAATATTCAAAATTTGTGAACCTCGACAAATGCCCAAAATGGGTTTATTAAGTTCAATCATTTTTTGAATAATGGCGATTTCAAAATTATCTCTTTCAGGCGTAATTGTCCCAAGACCTTGCAGCGGTTCTTCCCCAAATAGCGTGGGGTCGATATCGCCTCCACCTGTTAGAAGCAACCCATCGATCAACTGAGCAATCGATTCAACTTCATCACCTTGTAAATTTGGCAGGACAATCGGTACTCCACCATGATCACTAATTGCCTGAATATTATCTGTCGGCACTAAAAGAACTTGGTCTTTTAACGATGAAGATATCCCTATAATCGGTTTCGTGTTCATTCCTCTTCTCTTCTTATTCGACGACAATGCTCGTGATGGCCAACAAAACGTCGTAGTAGGAGATTGGATGTTCATATATTCAATGTACTTTTAGAAATAAACCATAACTCTCGATAGGTTAAACGCACAAAATTTCGTCCTGTTTTTTAAAATGGCTTCGGCCTAGCCAATTAAGTAAAAGATAACGGCAATAAAATGATTCTCCTACATGTATCTATATTCAGATCACTCCAATAAAATCCACAAAAAAATTCGTGTACCTATAAAAAAGCTAAATAGATTTTCTCAACCGTTTTCCATCAAACTGATTAATTAACTACACTTACACATTCTTGTGAATTTCAGAGCACGAACCTCTAGTCCATGTATTTAGACGTCCTCAAAGTTTTGCGTTCTCGATTTTCAATTCTTGCAGAAAGCAAACCTAGACAAACGCCTAATATTGAACCGCCCAGCACCTCTATTGGTTGATGACCGAGCAATTCCTTCAGATCTTTTTCCCGCTCCACATACTCAAAACTTGGAAAATCACCCGATATTTTTACAAAACTGTCTTCCAAATCATTGACCAATTGTGCAATCTCACCTGTATGACGACGGATACCTTGCGCATCATACATCACAATTACGCCAAAAACTGTCGCTAAAGCCGTTTCTGTATGACCTGTCCCTTTATTTGCTGCTACATAAGAAGTCAGAGCTGACACACCTGCCGAATGAGAGCTCGGCATGCCTCCCGTTGTGAACGCCTGCTTCCAATCCCAAACTCCCGTCATTTTCTTATGCGTTACTATTTTCAGACCTTGAGCTAACCCAATCGCCGATAATGCCGTCACAATACCTCGATTCATACGCTTCACTTTCATTGCCCTCCGCTTCAATAAATCCCGATTTTAATGTTTTCATTCATCTGCTTCTCTATTCCATTACCCCAACAACTAGTCATTTATGCGGAATTTCACAAAATGACCTTATACAATTCACTTAGTGTCACGCAATTCAACCGAATTTATTCAGATTTCAATCCGTACTTACGAATTTCTTGTGGGGAAAACGAATCGAATGGACTCATTTCAATCAAAAAAGAAGCGGCTGAAAATAAAATTTCAGCCGCTCCTTGCATTCTTTATGGTCAAACCATGATTCTTCATTTTAATAAGTGGACTCTGTTAAAAAGTTTCAGGGAATTCTGCCCCCTTTACGCGAACGAACGGAGTGTCACAGATTCCCTTAAATTCTTTAAACAATTATAATAGAACCAATAGAAAAGCTTAGTTCACTCAAATCGTAGTTATTAGTCATTCATTTGCGCCTTGCAAGCCGCAAGAGCGTGAAGCGTGAGACAAACAAATATGTGGTTTTCATACTTGTTGGCTCATGCGGAACATGCGGCTAGCGCAAATGTACGATCATCAAGAGAATTCTTTAACATCGTCAAAAATTTAAGTTTACATCACTCTTCAACAAAAAGTTACGATTCTCTGTCTCAGACACCCGACTGCACATCATAAGGA
>JBFGKX010000302.1:0-2428 GCA_041576455.1 Paenisporosarcina sp.
GGTCTACCTTGACTCTGTTGATTATCCACTATCTGAAGAAAAGCTAAGTTCCCTAGTTCAAAATGGAGCTATACCGCATACCATTCCTATTCGAAATATGATTATTTTTGACTTAGCTCATATAGATTGGTGGGTCTCAGAAAGGCGACAAAATAGTAATTAAAAGAAGCCCTGCTCATTTGAGTGGGGCTTTCTTGAGCTTAGATTAAGGAATCTGTAACGTCTGAAACTGGATATTTATGTTAACATATTGATAGTTTCATAATTTTTAGTCTATTATTTTAATAAAATCTAATTTGAAAAGTAGGTATCCATTTGTATACATATAGTCTCTTAGAAAGATTTTTATTTACACCTACCTATCTAAATAAATCGAAGTTAATATCTGTACTTAATGGTAAGACCGTATTAATCACTGGTGCAAGTTCAGGCATTGGGGAACAATTAGCGTATGATTTAGCCGATGCACATTGTCATTTAATTTTAGTTGCACGAAGAGAAGAAAAGTTAGTACTAATAAAAAATGAAATTGAAAAATCCGTAGCTAAAGTAAGCATATATCATGCGGATCTTCGAAATTCTGAACAGCTACATGGCTTATTATCATTTCTTCACCAACTAGAAGACGGGATTGATATGATTGTAAGCAATGCAGGGTTGTCCATTAAGAGGTCCATTCAAGATTCGTTAGAACGATCCCATGATTTTAACCGAACCATGGCTATTAATTATTTTGCACCGGTACATTTGTTGTTATCGTTAATTCCGATTTTAAAAAAGAAACAAGGACACATCATTAATATTTCGACTGTAAATGCCTTATTAACGCCAGTTCCTTTTTGGGCAGCTTATCAAGCTTCTAAATCAGCATTTGATGTGTGGTTCCGTTCAGCTGAACCTGAATTAAATGCAATGGGAATCTCAACAACATCTATTTATTTGCCATTAGTCAAAACTCCGATGATTGAGCCAACAGCTGCATATAAAAAAGCACCGGCTATGTCATCTAAGCATGTTGCTCAAATTATTAGCAAATCCTTTTATACAAAAAGGAAGAGATACCAACCGTGGTGGCTTATATTTGGTCAAATCGGTTCTCTGTTTTTCAGAAGGGGTTTTGAATTTTTCGTGACACAGAACTTAAGAAAAAGAGGGAATTTCCATGAGGATTATTAAACTTCTTTATGTTTTATCGGAAATTAAATTATTCTCACCAGTAGGCGTATTCCGATTAATGTCTGCTTTATTTAAGAGTGGCATTAATCTTATGACTTTATTAAATTTTGCTGGTCGTACATATGGAAATCGAATTGCATTGGTGGATGACAACGAGACATTGACTTATAAAGAACTTTTAATGGAGTCAGAAAATCTAGCAGTTGTTTTAAAAGAAAACATGCATATAGGAAGTGGTCAAAAAGTAGGGTTTCTCTGTAACAATCATGCTTCATTCGTTAGATCGATGTTTGCAGTGTCTCGTTTAGGAGCAGATTTGTATTTACTTAATACTGAGATTAGTAGTAGTCAGTTAAGCGGGTTTTTGTCAAAACAAAAGTTAGATGTTTTAATTTTTGATGATGAACAATCCGCATTAGTGGAGGAATCAAATTTTAATAAAACAAAAATCTTAAGTACCCACAAACAATTATCAACCATTACTCAATTGGTACAGATCAGGACCCAAGATAGCATGAAAATTCCAAGAACAACAATGAGTAAAATCATCCTTCAAACGGGTGGAACTACCGGAATATCGAAAAAAGCAACACATAAACCTTCTGTCTTTAACTATTTAAATCCTTTTTTAGCGTTATTCAACAAATTTAATATGTTAGAACGTCAGTCAGTCTATATTGCAACGCCGATTTACCATGGATATGGACTAGGAATTCTTGTTTTATTCCTAGCATTGGGTAAAAAAATCGTGGTTAGTAAAGGTTTTGATTCACATCGAGCATGTGAAATCATTCGCACCCATCAAATAGAAGTGGTAACGGTGGTTCCATTGATGTTACAAAAGATTTTGAATCATTCTGTTGAAAGCTTACAGTCATTGAAATGTATCGCCTCAGGAGGGGCAAAGCTTAGTTCGAAACTAATAGCAGGAACACGAAACCAATTAGGTGATGTGTTATTTAATTTATATGGAACGTCAGAAGCGGGTTTACATGTCATTGCCACGCCATATGATTTACGCTATTCTTCAACGACAATTGGCAAAAAAATTAAGGGTGTCCAATTAAAGGTGATGAGTAAAAGCATGAAGGAGGTCAGGGTAGGAGAGATCGGCCACTTCTGTATAACGAATGATTGGTCAATCAGAAATGAAAAGAATAGATGGATTCAAACAGGGGATGTAGGATTCTGTGATGAGCAGGGTTACTATTTTTTACTAGGAAGAACTGATGATATGGTCGTTTCAGGTGGA
>JBFGKX010000303.1:0-2410 GCA_041576455.1 Paenisporosarcina sp.
TGAATTTTGTAGACGATGGCGACAAGACGAAGCTTCTCATTCGCTCACATTTCTCATCTGAAGAATCTCTTCAGCAAGTGAAGGATATGGGAATCGTTCAAGGATTAGAATCACAATTTAAAAGATTAGATGGTTACTTAGACGAAGTAAGTTGAATTAAATAGAAAACTTCTAACAGCACTGCAACCGCAGTGCTTTTTTGTAGCTTTCATTAACAACGGTAGGCATTTATGTACAATAAAAAGGAAATTTCTTTATTGCATCGAATTTAGTTAAGAGATAGATACATGCAGTTTTTTGGAGGGAATTATGAACATACATATGAAAAAACGTATTGCAGAAATAGAAATCAATCACAACTTTTCAGGTTCAGCACTTATAAAAGAGAACAACGATATTTTAGCTGAAGTAAACAAAGGGTATGCCAATCGTTCTGAACAGTTAAAAAATCGTACAGTGACAAGGTATGGAATCGCTTCAGGTTGTAAGCTTTTTACGGCCATAGCCATTAGTCAGCTTGTCGAGGAGAGAAAGCTTTCTTTTGATTCAAAGTTAAAAGAATGTCTCGATCTTCCGTTTCCGAATTTTGATGAAGAAATCACCATCCATCATTTACTCACACATACATCTGGAATTCCTGATTATTTTGACGAGGAAGTGATGGATGACTTTGAAGAGTTATGGGTTGAAAACCCCATGTATCATATAAGAAGTTTGAAGGATTTCTTGCCGTTGTTTCAAGATCAATCCATGAAATTCAAACCTGGGGAACGGTTTCACTATAATAATGCCGGATATATTTTACTTGGTTTAATCGTGGAACAGACGAGTCAGATGAATTTTACTGACTACGTTCAAAAACATATTTTCAATAAAGCCGGAATGGTAGATTCGGGATACTTTGAAATGGACGCCCTCCCTCCCAATACGGCCCAGGGTTATATTGATAACCAAAATGGAACATGGAAAACAAATATATATTCATTGCCCGCAAAAGGGGGTTCAGATGGAGGCGCATTTGTTACTGTCCATGACATGGATCGACTGTGGGATGCACTGATGAGCAATCAACTACTAAGCGAAGCCCATACTCAGCAGTTACTCACCTCCCACGCACAGGAAAGTGAAGTTGACTTCTATGGCTATGGTGTATGGATGAAGAAAACCGAAAATGATCACATTCTTAAATATCATGTGATGGGCTATGACCCAGGAGTTAGCTTTCACTCGGCTTATTACCCTGAGAAATCGATTAAAGTTGTCGTCTGTTGCAATCAGTCCACTGGTGCATTCCAACTGATGAAAAGTATGGAGGATGCCATTCATTTCTCTAAATAAGAAAAACAGAGCTGACACCTATAATGGTGAAGCTCTGTTTTCTTGTCTAAATTCACGTATAAAAAAGCTTAAACAAAGTTTCTCTTTGAGGAACTTGTAGACGGTCAAATTTTTCCAGGAATGCTTTTTTGTCATAGACAGCTCGATGAATGGTGATGATTGGTTCATTTCCAATGGGGTCGATAATGCCGTATGGAGCTGTCTCCCCTTTTGATACGCCAAGTGCGCCTGGATTGAAGTACATTTTGCCATCCGCATGAAAATCGTGTTCTGGATGATGATGGCCAAAACAGATGATGTCTGCAGGGTAATCGCTAAACATATGTTGCATGTTTTCAAGTGTTGCTTCTTGGATTGTGTAAAACGGTTCATCTTGAATATGGACTTGACGTTTGTTTTCTTCTATATGATAGTGAATTCCTAGAATTCGCGTCCCGTTTACTTCTTTTTCAATGATGCGTGGCAATTGTTTGAGCTTAGCCACATGGTTCGGATTTAATCGTTCGGCAATCCATTGATGATGCTCACGTGTATGTTTGTAGGTTTCCGGGTGGCCTTCCCCTGCAATTAGTGACAAGATTGCTTCGTCGTGATTTCCGGTAATCATTCGGATATCTGATCGACCAAATAGGATGTCGAGTACTTCGTTTGAGTCCGGTCCCATGGCAATCATGTCGCCTAAACACCAAATTTCATTGATGTCCCCCCGCTTGTCGATTTCTTGTAAAACTGCTTTTAAAGCAAGTTCATTGCCATGAATATCTGTAATAATTCCTAGTTTCATCTATTTCAGTCCTTTTCACAAGTTCGTAACAATAGTTTACCTCATTCACCTACGAGAGGCAGATGAAAAGCCTTTTTAGCAGAATTTTGGGTATAATGAGGGCAGTATTGGCACTTTATTGAGGAAAGCGAGTGAATGAAAATGAAAAAATGGATGCTTATTTTAGGGGTGGCGGCAGCTACACTTTCTGCCTGTTCGAATGATGACCCCTCTTCGGACGCTAAAAACGATACAAAAAATGTGGAAACTCAAGCAGAACCAACTCTTCCGAGTAAAGGATTTTACGAA
>JBFGKX010000304.1:0-2409 GCA_041576455.1 Paenisporosarcina sp.
AAAACGCTCTCTGTGTATAAACAAATAGACAAATAAATCTTTAGCTTTTTCTCTTTGCCACTTACGATCATCCACTTCATTTAAACCCAGTTTTATAGAAAATGGGCCTAATAAGTTAATGTGTAACGTATAACCTGGATACGAAACAGTGTGTACTACCTGTAATTGTTGGCTAATTTGTCTAAGCATTTCATCCTTATAATCAAGCCTTATTGCACGCTGGATTAATGGATAAAACTGTTGCAAATCAAATGGGCCATAAAGTGTTAATTTTTTAATGAAAAATGTATACCCTTCTTCGACTATTAATCTAGCGAATATCTTAATCTCTTCAATGAAAATATTTTCATCACAACTTTTATAAGCGCAAATACTTAACCAAAATGACGACACCATTGACCCAAAGGAATCGCCGCATAAAGAAAAATCATGTTGTGCTTGTCTAGCATATGGTATGGCTTTTTCAAACTCGTTTGATGAACAATAAATAATCGCAAGACCAATTTTTATATAAGCTGAAAACCAAGAATCATGCACAATTTCTGTTTCTCTTAATCCCTTTTCCGCTAAGACTTGTGCATCGTAATAATAACCTTGCTTCGCTTTTAAAAGAGCAAGTCCTAAATAAGGTTCTGCTTTTCCTCGAGAAACATTCATTTGGTCCATTTTTTCAATAGCTTGAAGGTACATACGCTCAGGTGTATCCCAAAAACGATCACCATTCACACTTTCCGCATGACCTTTACGAATCAATCCGACTGCTTCTACGAACCCAGATTTTTCACGAATTCCACTTTCAATACCTTTTGTTGCATAATAACTGGCATTGGATAATTCACCTACCATGGCGTTTAGAAGTGCTAGCAATACTGCAGTTTCTCGATGAGAATCGGGTACTAAATCTTCTTCTCGAATGCGGTTTTCTAGTAATTGCAAAGAAGCCGATAGTTTTCCCATTCTTAATAGTATTCGTGCGTCTAAATTTCCATCTGTTAACAAATCCTTCGGTAATTGTTCAACTTCAATAAAGGCTTTTGCTTCTATTGTTTTACCTAAATTAACGAGGTTTTCTGCAAATTGCCGCTTTAAATTAAACATATCTACATCTGACATGTTAGTCGTTTGATTAGCAAAGGCTATGGCGTTAGCTAAATGTGGATCTGCAAGACCCGGTTGAATTGTGTCTAAATAAATATGGGCTAGCCCTGCATGTGCGTAACTCATATAATTAGAATCTTCTTTAGTAGTCGCGAGATGTAAACATTTTTGATACGCTTGTTTTGATTTTTCATAATAAGCGCGATAACGATTAGCTTCTCCTTCAAAATAATATAACGCAGGATACTCCTCATAATAACTGATCGGGATTTCTTTTAAACTTTCCATAATTAAATCGAATTGTCCAAGTTTTAATAATCTAGGTGCAGTTTTCATGACAATTTGGCTAATAAAATGGGAATCTTCACTTTGGAGTGCCTGATATAGGGAGTGAATACAGTCGCCATTGTCCCAGAAATGAGTAGCGGCTATTTGATGTGCTTGTTGGTATTCTTGATAGTTTGTCTGTTTCCATTTGGTCATTAAGTATTGTTGAAATAATGCATGATAACGATAGACCGAATCTTCCCCTAGTTGTTGAATAAAACCATGATGGCTGCGGAAGCGTTGTAAGAATACTCCAGCCTCTTCACCAAAATATGCCTGGATAAATTCTTGAGAGAATGTAGGGAAAATCGAGAATTGTAAGAGCCACTTCTGCTCAACCTCTTTGTATCTCGTAAATACTTCTTCTGAAAGATAGTGAAATAAATCTTCTAATGCGGGTTTAAGTGAAACATCAAATGTACTGTTTTCACTCGTAGATTGCATCGCAATTAATTGGATGGCAATTGCCCAACCTTCAGTTATTTCTAATATTCTCTTGGTCTCGCTTTCTGTAAGACTTCGATGGAAATAATCTTCAAAATACACAAGTATTTCTTCTTCCGTAAACACGAGATCCTGTTCATTCACCTCAAGTAATTGCCCATTCATTTTCAATTTAAGTAGCTGAGCCCATCTTGGTCTTGTCCTTGAAATTAGAACAATATGAATATAAGGAGGACAATGTTCTAATATCCGTTCCATCATAAAGTTTATTGAGTAGACATGATCAATTAGATGATAGTCATCAATGACGATGACAAAAGGTTCGGCAATATGATCAAGCTCATTTATAAACCAAGCATGCCAGGCAATTAATTCTTTCTCACTTGGAAATGCTGGTTGAAACGACCAGTCTTTATTAAACTTTTGACCGAAACTAGGAACAATCCTTTGTATACTACCAATTAAATAACGTAAGAACGGTGCTAAATCATCATCTTCTTTAGAAACGGTGTACCACGAACAATGAATTCGGCTATCTGT
>JBFGKX010000305.1:0-2407 GCA_041576455.1 Paenisporosarcina sp.
ATCGTACAGTTGATTGAGAAGTTCTCTAACGAGGGAATGACAACTGGCGAAGCTTTTAGTAAAACACTTGGCTTGCTACACGGTTCTTATGCAATTGCTTTACTAGATGCAGAAGAAGCGCAAACAATTTATGTAGCGAAGAATAAGAGCCCATTGCTTGTAGGTCTTGGAGAAGGCTTTAACGTAGTTGCGTCTGACGCAATGGCGATGTTACAAGTAACAGACCAATACGTAGAACTTCACGATCAAGAAATGGTCATTGTGAAAAAAGAGTCTGTTCAAATTCAAAAATTAGACGGAACTGTTGTAGAGCGTGAATCGTATACCGCAGAACTGGATATGAGTGATATCGAAAAAGGCATGTACCCACACTACATGTTAAAAGAAATTGACGAGCAACCAGCGGTAATGCGTAAAATCATTCAAGCTTATCAAAACGAACAAGGCAAGCTTGAAATTAAAGAAGGCATTGTCACGGCTTTAAATGAAGCAGATCGTCTCTATATTATTGCGGCTGGTACGAGTTATCACGCTGGATTAGTTGGAAAAGAATACTTCGAGAAAATTGCAGGGATTCCAGTAGAAGTTCACATTTCAAGTGAATTTGGCTACAATATGCCATTATTATCGAAAAAACCATTGTTTATGTTCATTACGCAGTCAGGTGAAACAGCAGATAGTCGCCAAGTGTTAGTGAAAATCAAAGAATTAGGTCACCCAACATTGACAGTAACGAACGTGAAAGGTTCTACACTTTCTCGTGAAGCGGATCACACGTTATTACTTCACGCAGGACCTGAAATTGCAGTAGCTTCTACAAAAGCGTATACAGCCCAAATTGCCGTGCTAGCTCTTACAGCAGCAGTAGCAGCTGAAAAAGCAGGACGCGAAGTAGACTTTGACATCGTTCAAGAATTAGGCATCGTAGCAAACGCTGTTCAAGCACTTGTTGACTCAAAAGAAGAAATGGAGCAAATTGCGCGTGACTTCTTAGCAACAACTCGCAATGCATTCTTCATTGGTCGTAACTTAGACTTCTGTGTCAGCATGGAAGGCGCATTAAAATTAAAAGAGATTTCGTACATCCAAGCAGAAGGCTTTGCTGGGGGCGAATTAAAACACGGAACGATTGCTTTAATTGAAGAAGGCACACCTATCTTCGCGTTAGCAACACAAAAAGCAGTCAGCTTAAACATTCGTGGAAACGTAAAAGAAGTGGTAGCTCGTGGTGCAAACCCATGCATCATCGCAATGGAAGGCATGGAAGAAGAAGGCGATACACTGGTTCTTCCAAAAGTACATCCATTGTTAACACCACTTGTTTCGGTCATTCCATTACAATTGATCAGCTACTACGCAGCACTACACCGTGACTGTGACGTGGATAAGCCACGTAACTTGGCGAAGTCGGTAACTGTAGAATAACTATCTTATCCCGGTACAGGAATTAAATCCTGACCGGGATTTTTAATATTAATACAATGACTATAGTTCTTTTCAATTACGTGCAAAAAGCGATCGTTATACTGTTAGATGCCTAAACGAATTCCAACTCTAGAGCTATCCTTGTATAATGGGTAAGGAACTTCGAGGAGCATTTACAAAGGTAGTAAAATAGTAATGACTATGAAAGTAATTCTTATATAGAGAAATTTTCAATGATAAATGGAGGAAATGAACTGATGATTGATTTACCAAATTGCCCTAAATGTAATTCAGCTTATACATACGAAGATGGAACACAGCTTGTCTGTCCAGAATGTGCCCATGAGTGGACAGTAAAAGAAGAAACTGAACAAACGGATGATGTGAAGGTTATCAGAGATGCCAATGGAAATGTCTTGAATGATGGGGATTCTGTAACGGTCATCAAAGATCTGAAAGTTAAAGGAAGTTCATCCGTCTTGAAAATAGGGACTAAAGTGAAAAATATCCGTTTAGTGGATGGCGATCATGACATTGATTGCAAAATCGATGGGTTTGGTGCAATGAAATTAAAATCGGAGTTTGTGAAAAAGGGTTAAATGAGTCTTTACTATATAGCTTGAATAATAATAATTGAATATTTTTCTAATATTAAGAGAAAGCGATGAGCATAAGCTTGTGGCTTTCTTTTTCTTTTTTGATAGGAATCCTGTAATCATCAAAAAGGATAGTTTATATTGGGCCTTTGTCATACCATATTAATTCTAATCTTCTAATTGAGGTACACTATTCCCTCTTAATGTTGATATGAATAAAATTCTGAGGGAATTCTGCGCCCTTTCCGCGAACGAACCGGCAAGCCTCCATACTGCAGAATCTTACCCGCCCGTTATTCCGCCCGAGCGTCTCAGATTCTCTAACTACCTAAACAGCGAGTAATTGAGCCTATAGAAAAGCTTTGTTTACTTAATCGATAAAAACG
>JBFGKX010000306.1:0-2404 GCA_041576455.1 Paenisporosarcina sp.
AATGGGCAGCCCTTAACGGAATTAAAGCCAAAACAATTGCGAGCAGAAAAGAAAAAAATCGGGATGATCTTCCAACATTTCAATTTACTTAACTCGAAAACGGTTTATGACAATATCGCCATTCCACTCGTTTTGTCAGGAACGCCTAAAACCGTGATTCAAGCGCGGGTCGAAGAATTACTTGAATTTGTGGGGTTATCCGACAAAGAAAAAAACTATCCGGAACAATTGTCAGGTGGTCAAAAACAGCGAATTGGCATTGCTCGAGCCCTTGCCACGAATCCATCCATTTTACTTTGTGATGAAGCAACATCCGCCCTAGACCCACAAACGACCAGCGCTGTATTGCAACTGCTAAAAAAAATAAATCAAAAATATCACATTACGATTCTACTCATTACGCATGAAATGTCCGTCATCCGTGAAATCTGCAATAAAGTTGCGGTCATGGAGGGCGGTCGTATAGTAGAGCAAGGTTCAGTCTTTAACGTGTTTGCATCACCCAAAACTGACATCGCCAAAAACTTTGTCCGGACCGTGATTCACGACGAAATTCCACAAAGCGTTCTTACGCAAACACTTCATACCAATTTGCATCCAATCATATGGAAAATCAACTTCGTTGGCCATACGTCTAGTCAGCCATTGCTTTCCACGATTGCCAAGAAATTTGATGTGCACTTAAGCGTACTTTCAGCAAATATTTCTGAAATACAAGAAACGCCATTTGGAAACTTAATTATTGAAGTGACAGGTGAACAACCTGAAATTCAAAATGCATTCACCTACATTCAAAACGAAGGGTTCTTCATTCAGGAGGTGAAGCTACATGAGTAATACTTTATGGGGCATGGAAATTACGACCGAGCAATTATTAACTGGGTTTGGTGAAACACTTTACATGGTCTCCCTTTCACTTATCTTTTCTGCACTAATTGGTCTTCCGCTTGGCATCTTACTGGTCATCACACGAAAAGGTCATATTTTAGAGCACAAGTGGATTTTTAATCTCCTAAATCCGGTCATCAATATATTACGGTCTGTTCCATTTATTATCTTACTCGTTGCCATTATTCCATTTACAAGATTAATTGTCGGAACCGCGATTGGCACTAACGCCGCCATTGTACCACTCGTCTTTTATGCAGCACCGTACATCGCGCGGCTTGTTGAAAACTCTTTACTCGAAGTGGACAAAGGCATCATAGAAGCCGCTCAATCCATGGGTGCAACAGTTCCACAAATCATCTTTAAATTTTTAATTCCAGAAGGTATGAGCTCGTTAATTCTAACCTTTACTACCGCAACTATTGGCTTAGTCGGAGCATCTGCGATGGCTGGTGCAGTTGGAGCAGGAGGTGTTGGTGACTTAGCACTCACTTATGGTTATCAACGATTTGACACCATGACTATGGTTGTCACCGTTGCAGCACTTGTCATCATTGTTCAGTTATTGCAATCATCCGGAAATATGGTTTCAAAAAAAATAAGAAGAAGATAACCTGAGGAGGTAGGAACATGAAAAAATTAGGATTGGTATTATTCGTATTCACATTAGGTTTACTAGCAGCCTGTGGCAATGAACAAGCAGGAAACGCGGAAGGAAAAGACACGGTAAAAGTGGGCGTTAGCGGTGGAGACACACGCACTTGGGATTTCATTTTAGATATTGCAAACGAACAAGGTTTAAACATTGAACTCGTTAAATTCAATGATTACGTTCAACCAAACATCGCATTAGCAGAAGGCGAAATTGACGCAAACGCATTCCAAACCATCTCCTATTTTGATGAATTTAAAACAGCTCAAAACTTAGACTTAGAAGCAATCGGTTCCACCGTTATCGCACCAATGGGGCTATATTCAAAAAAACACAAAGTGCTTGAAGACTTAAAAGACGGTGCAACCATTGCCTTGCCTAACGAAGGAACAAACTTCGGCCGCGCCCTTCTCTTACTTCAAGAAGCTGGCTTAATCACATTAACCGATGACTTTGAAGGCATTGGCTCCCTCGATAAAGTGAAAGACAATCCGAAGAATTTGAAATTTGAACCCGTAGCAGCAGGGAATACACCACGTTTTCTTGACGATGTTGACGCATCCATCATCAACAACAATTTTGCCGTAGAAGCTGATTTGAAACTAAATGAAGCACTATTTCATGAAAGTGCAACAGCCAAACCTTACATCAATATCATCGCAGTAAAATCAGGTGATGCGGATCGTCCAGAATTACAAAAATTAGTGGAAATCTACCACTCAGAAGAAGTAGAACAATTCATCATCGACACCTTTAAAGGAAGTTCGATTCCTACATTCGTTTCACTCGACGAATTACTAAACTACAAGGACGCTTGGAAGTAACTGAATCTACTAGCTGATGACCGCCGGGTATACAATTTCG
>JBFGKX010000307.1:0-2401 GCA_041576455.1 Paenisporosarcina sp.
AAAACTCGAACAGAATGTGTCTCTTTATCATTTTTAAGAACTTACTCATCTAGTTTTTCAGTGCCCTCCTAGAACGCCACACCCTTTTTAACTCTATGTTTCAACTTCTTATTTTCACTTCTAGCAAAGAAACTAACAGTCTGTTACCGACACTCTTTATCAATCGCATATAATAATGGCCACTCCTGGTGTTTCTCTTTGTGTCATGCCAAATGCTATTTTCCTATTCTTCTTTTATCAGGACAGAAAACACTCCACCACCCATTAATTGGATGTGGAGTGTTTCACGTAATAATTAATTTGACGAATTGGTTGAAAACCCGCTCTTTCGTAAATTGACAATCCGTTAACATCGTCCATTTCTACATCGAGCATGACGGCATCACATTTTCTTCGTAACGCTTCTGATTGGGAAAACGCTAATAACGCAGAGCCAATTCCTTGTCCTCGTCTCTCCAGGTCTGTCGCTAAGGACGTAATCCAGAGCGCTTCCCCATCTTCTACTAGCGTCACTGTGCCAACAACTTGTCCTTGTTGTTTTGCGACAAACACAGTGGACTTGTTATCTTCCAATATTAATTGCACTTCTTCTCTCGTATCACCAAATGCATTCATTAAGATATTCGTTAGATTATGGGTTTCATTTGTAAGTGGAACTACATCCACTTCGGAATTGTTTTCTTTTACACTTCCTATTGATTTCAACGTAACATTACTAAAATTCCATTCATAGCCTGCTTGTTGGAGAAAAGAAACTCCCGATTGAGATTCTTTCATTGTCACTGCAAGTTCACTTTCAGATCCACGCAATTCCAAGTTTCGCTGCATCTCTTGTAAGAGTGCCTGACCTAATCCTTGACCTCGATAGTTCACGTGAACCAACCCACTCCACTCATAAGCATGCATACCTAATCGATCGATTGCAACGAAAACCCCTACAACATCTTCTTCGGCATATGCGAGTATTGCAAATCCCTTCGTCATCGGGTCTGTTAGTAAAGGAATGTTCAGTATTTGTTCATACTCCATCTTTTCGAGTTTTTTATTCGTATGCAAAAACGCTTGAATTTCTTTTTCTGTTTCACTGTCTATCGGAAATGATACAGGAAATATGGTAATATCCATCAGTATTTCCACCTTTCTTTCAATGTTGTGTCTAAAGTATATCAATATGATAACAACTGTTTATTTGTTTCCCTAAAAGGCTATATAATAGCAACAGTTTGATTTTGAAGGAGATAGATCATGGAGAAGAAGCGTTTATCTTGGGTAGATGTCACGAAAGGATTTTTAATGATTCTTGTCGTTATTGGTCATTACCCAGGGCAACTTGATTTCCCTCTTGGGAAGTATATTTATTGGTTTCATATGCCAGCTTTTTTCATTTTTAGCGGCATGTTCTTTAAGCCTATTTTAGAAAAGGGAGTTCTAAAACAAGCTATATATAAACGCTTTATGCAACTGATCGTACCATATTTATTTTTCCTTGTAACGATAACAGTCATTCGTTACGGAATGGAAATTGGCTACGGGAATTTGGACATTTCATGGTATGCAAATGATTTATGGACACTTGTGATTGGTGGCCGGTTTGCACGAGGTGCTTATGGAGTATTCTGGTTCGTGACCACTTTGTTCTTTACTTATTTATTCTTCTTATGGGTGACCAAATATTTCAATCGAACGAAACAAATCATGGTATTAGCAATCTTTTACATCATTGCTCATATTGAAAGTTTGATTGCTATGCGTGTGATTGGAGGTGCGCCTGACGCAGCTTCTCAAACCATCCCAATGATTTGGAATATAGACGTCTCCATGATGGCCATCGTCTACTTTGCAATCGGCTATTACATGAAACATTTATGGATGAACATGACCAAGCGGTGGTTATTCGCTGGATTCATTAGCGGCGTAACCGTGATTTTACTCGATAGATTTCACGTGATTGATTATCACTTAAGCATGAAGTTTTTACGCTATGAACATATTGTTTTGGATTTAGTGATCCCTCTATCCTTTACCGTTGTGTTAGTAGGGATATTTCAATTAATTACAGCCCATCTATCATTAAACTGGTTGCAAAAAATTGAAAAACATTCCATTTCAATTATGTACCTGCATATCTTTACTGATATTGTTTTAAATGATTATTTTAGATATGGCATCATTGGATTTACAGCTTTCGGGTTAATTGTGCCCATCATCGCTTCTATTCTTATTCAAAAACTCGTGCCTCACGGAAAACTATTCCTTGGGGGCTTCTCCTCGAAGAAACGTCAAGTCTCTGCGCCGCCCACTATTAATTGAAAGAAGCTGAGCCTCTACTGTTGAGGTTCAGCTTCTTTTAGATTGTCGCTTCTGTTAACATTTGATAATACAATCCTTTTTGAGCAACGAG
>JBFGKX010000308.1:0-2369 GCA_041576455.1 Paenisporosarcina sp.
AAGAAATATCATTAAATACGTGTGTAAAATTTTGAACTTGGGCCCACGTGAAAATCACAAGCAAGATGATGTGAATGAGTTGCATCTGAACTAAATATGGAAATTGAAATCCTTTAATTCTCCACAATAATGATCCCGTTATTAACAATAGTGCTACTAAATACACTGACTTAATGATTGATGAGAGTTCAAGAGGCAACAGACTCTTCATTGTATGTTGATTTGTTTTTGTAGTCATGGGTGAATGTTCGACGCTTGTCTCTGAAAATTCCTTTGGATTTGGTGGTTTCAATTCATCTGTAACAGGGTCTTTTTCTGAACTAGTAGGGGAGATGGATGCTTCTTTCACACCAACAGTAAAAGTAATACTCCCTTCCATTGGATGCCCATCTTTTGATAGTACAGAATATGGAACCTGGACGAAACCATGATAGACAGTTGGAAGCTGAATGGTTATCTGATTAGTAATCGGATTTAGCAATGGGCTCCCAGCCGCTATCGATTCTCCTTGTTGGTCAAGCGCATCTACTTGATACACTTGTTTATTAATTTTAGTATTAAAAGTTAAAACAATTTGTGCAGGTACTTGCTCCAAAACGGCTCCATTAGAAGGAGAGCTGGTAGCTAAATTTGCATGAGCATCTACAGGAGTTGAATTTAGCAAAACACTAATTAATATAAAGAAGATGGTCAAAACTGATTTCATTACACTCACCTCGTTGTCGAATCCTTAAAGAGAAAACGAAAGAGATGTTCAAAAAGATTAGCCAATATTTTATTTTATAGAATGATTATTCGTTTCTTAAAACTAGCTGGTCCAAATGGTTAAAAGCATTTGAACAGATAGCAACTTCAAAATGGATGGAGTGGAAATTCATCGGAAACACACTTTGTTTCAATGCATGGGAGAGATTTACATGCCCAACATGTCCGAGTAAAGTGTCTTAACCATGACATAGGAAATGTATGAGCAGTACAACATGTTGTATAAAAAGGATCTAAATCACTTTAAAAATTAATTTCTACATTAAGTAGTCGACACACTAATACTTTTCTGGTACGAACAAATAGTCTTCTAAAGATGTTAACTCGTGCAATGACGCATCAAAAATCTTTGGGAGGAAATTGAAATCCTCATTTAGCTTGAAGGCAATTCATCCATACATTCATCGTCGATTCTACTTGTACTAAAAAACTAATCCACCAATTATTAATGAGTGGGGCTGCTGATGGAATTAAAAATCGAACCAACTACAAGTAATGTCGTTGGTTTAAAAGGGAATTAATGGAGAGACGTGTAACGTTTCTATTTATGCTGTAAAGGGTATATTTCCAAAGGTAGATTAGTGAAATAGAAGAACGGAGAATATGAATGAAACCAATCGTGGGAATTACTGCAGAAGTAAAAGAGGACGGGAGCTTCTTTCAGCTATCTGTATATGCCAAAACAATTACACAAGCAGGTGGCATCCCTGTATTAATTCCGCTCGTACCTTCAGAAGATTTAGATGCACTCTGTCAACAAATTGATGCATTATTTGTTTCAGGTGGTGAAGACATTGATCCTGCTTATTACGGCCAAAATCCGCATGTCCATTTAGGGAAAGTTACACCTCAAATGGATGAGATGGAACATGCACTCATACAGAAAATTTTAGAGCTAGACAAACCTTACCTTGGCGTTTGTCGAGGGATGCATATGTTAAATATAGTAAATGGAGGATCGCTCTATCAAAGTATACATGCTCAGCATGAGAAACCTTTGATGCAACATAAACAGAAAGCTGAAAGAACACACCGATCTCATCCAATCGAAGTCGTCGAAGGCAGTCAACTGTTCAACATGATCAGAAAAAAACAATTTAAGGTGAATTCATTTCATCATCAAGCATGTGATGAGGTCAAAAGTCCTCTTACCATAGTTGCGAGAGCTGCGGATGGCATCATTGAAGCAATAGAAAGCACAGAGCATTCTTTCGTATATGGATTTCAATGGCATCCCGAAGAATTTGCCCTCGCTGGAGATGAAGATTCGCAAGGTATTTTCAACGCGTTTATTCAAGCAGCAAAGAAGCGAAAATAAAAACAGAAAAGCTTAGTGCGTATCCTAAACGGTAGATGTTTAGTCAAAAGATGAACATAGTGAATACCATAACCAATCTGAAAAGCTGGAATAAAGATTTTCAATTTAAAAAGCGCGACTTCGTTCATTTTTGAACAAAATCGCGTCTTTTCTTTTGATAGACCTTTTTTTGATTCTTTCAGTAAAGATGCACTTCGTTTGAAATTTATGACGAATATGGCGGTTGAAATTTGTATGTGCATACCAAGTAGACCCGCATATGACGCCACATCATCTCTATGTCTAT
>JBFGKX010000309.1:0-2352 GCA_041576455.1 Paenisporosarcina sp.
AACAAAGATCCATTGGCTGTATCCGGTGATGGAACTCATAACAGGTATGTTATTTGCATTTGCATACTGGAAATTGGGCTTCTCATTTGAACTTGTGACGGCTATTTTATTTATGTCAATGCTCGTTATCATCACAGTGTCTGATTTAGCGTATATGCTAATTCCCGACAAAGTACTTGTTTTCTTTGGTGTTCTTCTCATCATCTTTCGTTTTATTTCTCCATTAACGCCTTGGTGGGATAGCATTCTTGGGGCAGTTGGTGGTTTTGGCATCTTGTTAGGCATTGCGATTTTGTCGAAAGGCGGCATGGGCGGCGGAGACATCAAATTATTTGCAGTTATTGGGCTTGTGCTCGGGTTGCTCTCGACTCTGTTAACGCTATTCATGGCTTCATTCATTGGCGCCATCGTTGGCATCATCCATTTACGTCGCTCAAAACAAGGACGGAAAACACCAGTGCCATTTGGTCCATCCATCGCAGTTGCTGCAATTATTGTTTATTTTTATGGTAAGCAACTATTCGAATGGTACACAAATTTGTTATTTTAACTCGAAAACTTTTTTAGACAAGCCGACACCGGTCTTGTCTTTTTTTATTGCCTACATGATACCGTTAAAGAAAAACGAGGTGATGGTATGCGTTTTTCAAAAAGTTTCTCTAGATTTTCTTACACACTGGCCATTTTACATGGATTTTTCATTGGTGCTGTATCGATAGGTTTATTTGCAATTGTAATACAGTGGCAAGATCTCACAGCGGCTGAAAAGCCTGAGACGCCAGAATCAGCTGAGACACCTGAAACACCAAGTACACCTGAAACTCCTGGTGAATTAACACCTGTTACAGTTCCAATCGACCTGGGTGCTCCCGTTCAATTTTATGCTAAGCAACATGGGGTGTTTAGTTCGGCGGATGGGGCTACTGCGTTGCTCCAATCAAGTCCAGCTTTAAAGTCAGCGGCAATTGTCTTGATTGATAACAAATTTTACGTGTGGTCTGCGGCCAGTTTAGCGGAAGTAGATGTAAAAAGTGAAGGGAGTACGGATTCATTTGTTAAACCGTTTCAAATGAATTCATCTTCATGCACGGAAGCAGCCATGCAAAAATTACCTGTGTACTTAGGAAATGCGGCCCCTTCAAAATTTAATTTTGAAGGTACTGGAAATAGTGGAGCAGTGCCAAAGGATTGGGTAGCCAATATTGGCGCAATATCAGCACTTTCCACAGATGAGAAAGTGATTCGTATTCAGCTTATATCACATTATATGGCACAAAATGACTGCCTCAAAATTGAATTATAGCCTTTCATTTGAAGTGGAAATGAAATTATTGCCCGTTATAGACATTTTTCAGCTACGTCATCTTTCTGTATGATGTCTAAAAGGAGCTGAATTCAATGAAATGGAGAACAACGAAACCGCTAATATTAGCGTCTGCTTCACCTAGGAGAAAAGAATTACTTTCATTGCTTGGAATTCCGTTTACAGTGAAAGTGCACTATGAAGAAGATCCACAGATTGTTTATGCCACCCCAGTCAATTTTGTATCTGAAGTTGCTGAAGAAAAAGGGAAAGTCATTGCTAAGTTATCGGAAAGTTCTATTGTGATTAGTGCTGATACGATTGTGGTCCTTGAACAGGAGATTTTGGAAAAACCAAAAAGCTCTGCGCAGGCTAAAGAAATGTTAAAACGATTATCAGGAAAAACGCATTCAGTATACACTTCCGTCTGTATTTTTGAAAATCAGTTAGTAAGTCAATTTTGTGTCGAGACGAAAGTTACTTTTTTCGATCTTTCTGAAGAGTGGATAGACGCATATGTTTCCACAGGGGATAGTCTGGATAAGGCTGGTGCTTACGGCATTCAAACAATTGGAGGTCTTTTTGTAAAAGAGATTGCAGGAGATTATAATTCGGTCGTCGGGTTGCCAATCGCTCGTGTTTATCAAGAACTGGTAAAATTGAAATTAATTCATTTCGATCAAATAGGCTTCCATCATGATTACTGAAAAGAAAGCACCATTGATGATTCGTGATGTCCACGCATCTGATCGACCACGTGAACGGTTAATTAATCAAGGAGCTTTTGCATTATCTAATCAAGAGTTACTTGCAATATTACTTCGTACCGGTTCGAAACAAGAGTCAGTTCTTCATTTAGCAAATCGGGTATTAACATTCATTGAACAACTGCATGAACTGAAAAATGCAACCATTGAAGAAATTATGTCGATCAAAGGTATTGGTGAAGCGAAAGCCGTTCAGTTGTTGGCAGCGGTGGAACTCGGTCGTCGATTGGCACAGCAACAAACAGATGACAAATTTACCGTACGTTCTCCAAAAGATGCGGC
>JBFGKX010000310.1:0-2326 GCA_041576455.1 Paenisporosarcina sp.
AGCGCGTCATGTCATGTTGATGGAAACTGTTCGTGATATCGAACGAGTTGGCGATCATTTTGAAAATATAATTGAATTAATTGACTATCAAATTGCTAACCGTGTGACAATAACAGGTGATGCGTTAGAAGATTTAACTGAGATGTTTACATTAACAATTGAAACTGTACAAAAGTCTTTAGAGGCTTTAGATATGAGTAGTCACGAACTTGCTCGTGAAGTTGCAGAGCAAGAAGATTTAATCGACAAAATGGAACGTACATTCCGTAAAAAGCATATTATGCGTCTCAATGAAGGTTCGTGTTCTGCTCAAGCTGGAATGGTCTTCGTTGATATTGTCAGCAATTTAGAGCGAATTGGTGATCATGCCGTAAATATTGCAGAAGCGGTTTTAGGAAAACGAGCTTAATAAGAAAATCTCCTCTCATGCTTTACATCAACTTAGATGTAAGGCACGATTAAGAGGGGATTTTTTTAATGGAGGGAAACCATGGATTTTATTGCTTGGCTGATTATTCTTTTTTGTTTTGTTATCGGTTTTATTGGATTGGTATACCCAATTATTCCTTCGGTCATTTTTATTCTTATGGGGTTTGTAGTGTATGGTCTATTTTTTTCATTTACGGAGCTGCCAAGATGGTTCTGGTATGTTGAAGGGCTATTTGTCATTTTAATATTTAGTGCAGATTTCATCTCAAACACATTGGGTGTTAAGAAATACGGAGGAAGCAAAGCTGGTGTTTGGGGGAGTACGATAGGCCTGATAGTAGGTCCATTTGTCATCCCGTTTGTTGGACTACTCATTGGCCCATTTGTAGGTGCTATAATAGCCGAATTATTATTTGGAAAATCATCTATAAAACAAGCCATGAAAATTGGCTATGGCTCTGTGATTGGCTTTTTAACCTCGGTTGTCACGAAAGGTATTATCCTACTTGTTATGGTGGCAATTTTCTTTTTCGGTGTATAATTTCAGACAAAAGACTGAATTCGAAAAATTAGATGTCTAATAATTGAATGAATCGATTAATTTTGATACGCTATTAAATGTAAAACCTTATAATGATATCCTTTAGGAGGAATAACGACATGGCTTATGAATTACCACAATTACCTTACGCGTATGATGCACTTGAACCTCACATTGACAAAGAAACGATGAATATTCATCACACAAAACATCACAATGCTTATGTAACCAATTTAAACAATGCACTTGCAGGTCATGATGATCTTCTTAGCAAGTCTGTGGAAGATTTAATTGCTAATTTAGATGCAGTACCAGAAGCAGCGCGAGCGGCAGTGAGAAATAATGGTGGCGGTCATGCGAACCACTCGTTATTTTGGGAATTGTTATCTGCTGACGGTGGAGGCAATCCAACAGGAGCATTAGGAGAAGCAATCGATGCTAAGTTTGGAAACTTTGATTCTTTCAAAGAAGAATTTACTAAAGCTGCAACAACTCGCTTTGGATCTGGTTGGGCTTGGTTATCTCTCAAAAATGGCGAATTAGAGCTAACTTCAACACCGAATCAAGATTCTCCAATTATGGATGGGAATACGCCATTATTAGGTCTAGATGTATGGGAGCATGCCTATTACTTGAACTATCAGAATCGTCGTCCTGATTACATTGGAGCATTTTGGAATGTAGTAAATTGGGATGAAGTTTCAAAGCGTTACGAAGCTGCGAAATAAGTCGAAATATGTTAAAAACACACACCCATTTTGTCAAATGAGTGTGTGTTTTTTTTGTGCAAGATGATATACTACTAATCAGTTGATGAGATAGAAGGAGGATTGCTGCGGTGAAGAACCCATCCAAGAAAAGAGCTACAAGTGCTAAAGCCAAACAACGAGCGAACATCGCATTTCGAATGAACATCCTCTTTTTCACCATCTTTATATTATTCTCTCTCCTCATTTTACGCCTCGGGTTTTTACAAATTGTAAAAGGTGAAGATTTTGTTCGAACATTAGAACGCACAGAAGAAGTGCCAGTCAATACGAGTGTACCTAGAGGAAGAATTTATGATAGTGTTGGACGGATAATGGTTGATAATGAACCCAAAAATGCTATTACCTATACAAAATTGCAAACAACAAAACAAGAAGAAATGCTGACTGTTGCTGAAAAATTAGCATCTATGATTAAAAAAGATTTGAATAATATTTCTAAACGAGATATGCAGGACTATTGGATACGTTTAAACAAAGATGAAGCATATGCAAAAGTGTCGGATAAAGAAAGAGATACACTGTTCGCTGACGAAACTTTATCAACCACTGATGTGCAACGTCAAATCGACAAGTTAGTGAGAGACAG
>JBFGKX010000311.1:0-2320 GCA_041576455.1 Paenisporosarcina sp.
ATAAAACTCTTGGATGGTAAACCTCCAAGAGTTTTCCTTGTATACTATTCGTATTTTCCAATAATGCTTTCTGCTTTTTCTGTGATGGCTGTGTAAATCGCATCGTCAAAATCAAACTTGCCACGTATGGCTCCATTTTCTTTGTAAAACTCGTATTGATTGCGAATATCTTCACCAAACATTTTGCCATCTGGATTGAGTCCGGTCACAAATACATCTTCCCAAACCGCTGCATCTTTTAATCTGGTGTGTTTGGTCATAATTGTAATGATTTCATCTTTGCCTTCGCCTTTTTTAAAGGCATCGTTATAATCGCGAACCCCTTTTAAATAAGCCGTCATAAAGCGTAGAGATACATCTTGTTCATCTTTAATAAATTGTGGTGAACCAAGAACCATCGCAATTTGGGCTTCAGGAGCGAAGTCTGTGACGTCATTGAAACGTACATGAATACCCTTAGCAATCCCGAGCGTAATAAGTGGTTCGATTTGTAACGCGGCGTCTATCGAGCCATTTTCGATGGCTGCCATCATGTTCCCGAAATCAGGCATTAACACAAATTCGACGTCGTCATTCGTCAGACCGGCATGTTTAAGCATAAGGTTGTAAATGTAATGATCGACTCCATTTTCAGATGAGACTGCAATTCGTTTACCTTTCAAGTCTTGATAACTCTTGATTTCACCTTGCTTATCCGCACCAATCACAAATGAGAAATACGATTTCCCTTTCACATTATGTCCTTTATCTGCAATGATTTTGACATCAATTCCTTGTGCAATCGCATTGAAGAATGATGCTGAAGAGATGCCTCCCGCGATATCCACTTCTCCTGAAGCTAACGCAGGCAACATATCGTCGCTATTTGCAAAAGATGCAAACTCGACATCAATATTGTAATCCGCAAAGTACCCTTTTTCTGTGGCAATATAAAAACCAGCGCCTGAAGCAGCCCCATCTTCCGCAATCACGACTTTCGTCTTTTTACTTAGTGGAGCCAAATCGCCAGATGGATTATCCTTACTTACGTCGTCATTAACTTTTACTGTTTCCTTCTCTGCACAGCCCCCCACAAGTAAAGTCAGCACCCCTAAAATTCCTACCCACTTTTTCATTCATACGCTCCCTTCACAATCTTGACCCTTGAACTTCTATCTGCAAATGCTGCCAAATCTCTAAAAATTTTGAAGCCATATCCGGATTTGTTCGAATGTCTTCTAACTTTCGAGGTCTTGGCAAATCGATTTTCATTTCAGCAAGTATCTTGCCAGGTTGAGCACTCATGAGGAGCACTCGGTCACTTAAATACAAGGCTTCGTCAATACTATGTGTAATGAACAACACTGTTTTCTTCGTTTCAGACCAAATGGACAATAGTTCTTCTTGTAAAATGTATTTATTTTGCTCATCTAATGCGCCAAACGGTTCATCCATCAGTAGAATTTCTGGATCGTTCGCAAAAGCTCTTGCAATGCTAACCCGTTGCTTCATCCCTCCAGACAGTTCTTTTGGATACATCTTTGCAAATTTCACAAGACCCACTTTATTTAAAAAGTACGAGGTACGTTCTTTAACAAGTGTTTTTGGTAAATGTCGCATCGTCAGTCCGAATGCTACATTTTCCTCCACCGTTAACCAAGGAAGAATGCCGCGTTCTTGAAACACCATTGATTGGTTCGGACGATTCTCTCGACTTCTTTCAATTGTGAAGTCCCCTGAACTTTGATTTTCAAGTCCCGCTAATATGCGAAGCAATGTCGTCTTCCCACATCCACTTGGCCCTACAAGACAAACAAACTCTCCATCTTCAATCGTTAAAGAAATATTCTCAAGAACAGTGAGGCTATTTTGTTTTTTATAAAAAACTTTCGTCAATTCACGAATTGATATTTTCGGGTTCTGACTCACGTCATCACCTCCACGGAAGTAGTTTTCGTTGTAAACCACGCAATAACAATGAAAAGATATAGCCAAAGAACGAAATCAATATTAATCCAACAAACATTTCTTTTAATAAAAACGCACTATACGACGTCCAAATCAAATACCCAATTCCAGATCTCGCACCCATCATTTCAGCTGCAACAATGGTTAGTAACGCGATTGCCTGCCCCATTTGAATCCCTTCCATCATCACAGGTAATGAACCCGGTAAAGCAATTTTCAAGAAGAAATCCTTTCGGCTAGCTCCATAATTTTTGGCCACATCTAAATAAATTGAATCGATGGAAATGACACCTGCAACCGTATTGATGACAACAGGAAAAAAGACACTCCCCGCAATCGTCACCACTTTTGACACTTCACCAATTCCAAAGAT
>JBFGKX010000312.1:0-2309 GCA_041576455.1 Paenisporosarcina sp.
GGGGGCGACTGCATGCTAGGAAATGGACACTCGAATATTGGACTATTGAAGGAAATCGCTGAATTGCTCAATGAAGAGACTGAAATGACAATAATGCTGCAGGGAGCTCTACGAAAATTTTTAGCAGGAACTCAATTTCAAACTGGTTGGATTTTCTTTATTGATAATAAAGGGAAGCATCAATTAATTGCGCATGAAAATTTGCCTCAAGGTCTTGAATATAATCAGTGTCATCATTTACAAAAAGGTGGTTGTTGGTGTGTTTCAAAATATCGAAATGGTGAATTAAAAAAAGCAACCAATCTTATTGAATGCCAACGGATTGAAAATGCTATACATGCAGAAGTTGGGGATCATGGGGGAATTACTCACCATGCAACTGTACCACTTCAATCAGGCCGAGAGAGATTTGGCTTGTTAAATGTAGCGTCTCCGAATACGGTCGCTTTTACAGAAGAGGAACTCGCATTGCTAGAATCCGTGGCTTTTCAAATGGGTTCAGCGATTAAACGAATCTTTTTAACGAGACAAGAGCAGGAAATGGCGCTTGTCCATGAGCGCAATCGCTTAGCCAGGGATCTACATGATTCAGTTAATCAATTGCTTTTTTCTGTCACACTGACAGCAAGAGGTGGGAGTATCATTGCTGAGAATTATGAAGTGAAACAAACCTTTCAAGAAATTCAACATCTTACACAAGAGGCATTAACAGAAATGCGTGCACTTATTTGGCAATTACGTCCTAAAGGACTGGAAACGGGTTTATTAGACGGGATTAAAGGTTACGCAGAAATGCTTGGTTTACTATTAAAAGTCCATGTCACTGGTGTCGTGCAATTACCTTCAAGAATTGAAGAGATTCTTTTCCGTATCGCTCAAGAAGGATTAAATAATATTCGTAAACATGCTGGCGTTCATGAAGCGGAACTGTTTATTACAATTACACAGAAGGATGTATTGCTCGTTTTAAAAGATGAAGGAAGAGGATTCTTATTAGACTCATCAATTCAAATTCCTTCGATTGGCTTACAGAGTATGAAAGACCGAGCTCAGTCAGCAGGAGGAACTGTTGATTGGACAAGTCAAATTGAAAAAGGAACGGAATTACTAATCCGCATCCCTTATTAAGGAGGATTGTGCATGATTAAAGTGTTGATTGCGGATGATCACCATGTCGTTCGTCGAGGACTACTATTTTTTCTAAAGACACAAAAAGATATACAGGTAGTAGGGGAAGCAACAAATGGGAAAGAAGCAGTTGATTTAACAGCAATTCTGAAACCAGATATTGTGTTAATGGATTTAGTAATGCCTGAAATGGATGGAATTCAAGCAACTAAACTTATTAAGAAACAATTCCCTGACATACACGTACTCATGTTAACGAGTTTCTCTGATCGAGACCACGTGATTCCGGCGATTGAAGCAGGAGCAGCTGGATATCAATTAAAAGACATTGAACCAGATGATTTAGTAGAATCCATTCGAACCTTAATACGTGGTGAAAACACGCTGCATCCACATGCAACTTCTCAACTTATGAAGGAGCGAGAGCCCAAAGTAGATCCTCCTCATACGTTACATCCGCTCACTCCACGAGAACAGGATGTTTTATCTGAGCTAACAAAAGGAAAAAGCAACAGAGAGATTGCGTCCTCTCTATTTGTAACGGAAAAAACCGTCAAAACACATATATCAAACATTTTTTCAAAACTACATGTGCAAGACCGAACCCAAGCTGCTTTATACGCAGTAAAACATAGGCTAACCGAACCGAGTGGTTTATAAATGAATACGTAAAAAAAGCCCAAAAGAGAGAAATGAATTAAGATAGTGCAGTCTTTTAGCACCGAAGCGTAGAAAGAATTCAAAGCAAATGAATTTTAAAAATTTTAATTTGAATACAATCGTACGGATAGTAGTGATCTAAAATACACGCTTAACTTCTGAGGAAGCACGTATTTTCACATCAACCTGTTGCCTTCATGCCTATAGCAGGTGGGGGAAAAAGCAGCGTAAATTGATGAAATCATTTGCGTACAGTAATGCGTAGAGTTTACGAGACAGTTGTTCCTCCTCGACTAGTACTTAACCCTAGTATTTTCGATTATGCCCATATTGAAAACAATATTAAATCACATCCATAAGAAAAAAGCTGTTTAGCATCGATTAAGATGTTTGAACAGCTTTTTGGATTTTGATGGACATTAAAATAATATTATCTTTTCTTAACGGGTCGTTTTCGAGAATCTTTTGTGATTTGCTTCCATTTACTTCGTTCTGCTTTTTGAGCAGCTAAGTCGGCTTTA
>JBFGKX010000313.1:0-2283 GCA_041576455.1 Paenisporosarcina sp.
AGTCGCTTTGACAGGTGTGGACGGCGAACTGGCGCATCCCGGGGATCAGCCCTTGTTGTACCTGACCTCCCGAATCACGTGGATCGAAGAAGACGGGGAATGGAAAGTGGATGCCCATGAACTGCAGCCGCTGGCATCCGGCGAAGAAGTCACGGAAGCCATCTCGAACGGATGACGCGGAAAGGATGTGCAGACATGAACGAAAAACTGAAACGGCTGGCTGCCTTCCAGCAAGGGATCCAAAAGAAGATGGATCGATGGATTGATCGCCTGTCCCGAAATGCCATTGAGCAGGAAGAACGGAAATATGAGCTGTTGTACGGCAAACCCTTGAGCGAGAAGGAACGGGTCGAAATCAAAAAAGGCGTCGTGGTCCGGTATGCGTTTTTGTTGGCGGTGCCGGTGTTGGTGCTGTTGTTGACGCTGATGAACCAGGGGGTGATGGGATGAAGCGCTGGATGTGGTCTTTGGTTTTATTTTTGTTGCTAATCAGTTTATCTCCTCAATTTACTTTCGCTGAAGAAGGCGAATTCATGGAAGAAACGATACAAGAATACAAAGAAACTCAATCAGACGCAGATCAAGTAGATAATGTGGAATCTTATATGCAAAATGTTCTCTACTTAGATAAATATGATTACAGTACAAATCAGTTTGATTGTAAGTGGCACGAAATTGGTTGTCATACGAATAGTTTTCTTTACACGACCGTCAGTGGATTTGTTTTCGGAGCCATTGATAGTTTTAGCAAGTTTCAGCTAGATCCAGATTTCATTACCGGAAATCCTATTTATGAGGGTTATATGTTGAACTTTAAATCCCTGGCATGGACCATCTCAGCAATTTTTATTCTGTGGCAAACGCTTAAAATTATCATCTTATATAGTGGAAACGGAGAAGAGGGCATGAATTCGCTGTACGATAAGCTGGTTGCAGTTATCGCTGGGGGAATTCTCCTCGGGGTCTATGCTCAATTTTTTGACTGGCTTCTAGAGTTAACCCATTTATTGACGGAAACGATGCTGACCTCACCTGTTACCCATTATGACGTGATGCAAGTGATGGCCGTAAATTCCGTTGGATATGGATTAATCTTGATGATAGTGGTATCGGCCATTCTGTTTGTCTTCTTTTTATCCATTCTGTATCGGACGGTTCTCTTTGTTATCCTATATATAACAGGAGTACTGGCAGTTCCGACCATCGTGAATGATCAATACAACTTTTTTAATCTCTGGTTAAAAACGGTTGTGAGCAACATCCTTACACTTACCATTCAACTTCTTTGTTTTGTGTTAGGGATTAAGACATTGGTCAGTCTTGAAAGTGGAAATATGATAGTCGGAATGGTTTTCTTTATAGTTGGTTTGTCCATTCCAACATTGTTAAGTCAGTTTGGAGCTTCAACCGGTTCAGCAAAAGCAGTGGGTTCATCTGTCAAATACGTTGCGCGATATGCGAAACGATAATAGGAGTGATCAAATGAAAAAGTGGATGCTATGTAGCCTTGTCTTAATATTAATAACGATTTTGGCGGCATGTGGTTCTGAAGATAAAACTGATGGTCAATTGGAGTCGAAAGACGAAAAAGTATTTTCCGCTGAAGACCATGAAAAAGCAGAAGAAATGCTTAACTTTTTAGATAAAAGAATGGAAGAGTTTGAAAAAAGTACGACTGATTTGATAAAAAACGGTGAGCTTAATAATGAAAATGAAGAAATAATAAATGAAGAGATTCAAAGTTTGGCAAACGAAACAGTAATCCAACCATTTCTTGCTAAGTTTGGTTCGAGTATAATTCCCGAAGAATATAAAGGGAAAGAGCAAATAACCGTATATTTTAATAAAACTAATAGCGAGCCGTGCAGTTTAGGATTCTGTAAATACGATGGAATTGAAGTCATGGATATAGAAGATGAATTTGAAAATAAAGAAGAATATTTATCTGAACAATTTAATGCCACTGAGCTGATTTTTAATAGTGTCCAATACGACTATAAAAATGACGACGAGCAAGCCAAAGAAACAGAAATACGTTTTGTGAAGAGTGCAGATGGAAATTTGATCATCACGCAACATCCTTACCTTAGTTTTACTTCTTTAAACTTAAAAGAATATGATCAAGAATTTGAATCCATAGATACTCGTGTTCCCGAAAGTGAAGTAGAAGCAGAACAAGCGGAATACAAAGAGGAAGTGGAAGAAACGCTTTCGAAATTTCCGGAACTTCAATAGTTTTTGAAAGAAAGGAATGTGATGGTAATGGTGATGCGTACGATTGCC
>JBFGKX010000314.1:0-2264 GCA_041576455.1 Paenisporosarcina sp.
AAAGAGAACACGTTACCTTTTATTAGGTGTCTTTTTATGTCGAGAATCATCGCTTCTATTTAATCCTCAAACCTCAGTAGCTTCAAAAAATACTTAATGTAATTCTTATCAGATTTTTATATTGCCCCTTTTTTTACTTCCGTCTTACTTATACGCAATTATTATAAAAATATAATGCCTAACTATTGAAATTAGATTCCTCCTGAATGTCGATTCTTTTTTATTTTTGAATAGAGGGATGACATGAAGAATAGGATATATAAATTGATCTTTAAATTGTACGAACAGCCCTCCTTCTCATTAGGTTTATGACAACCCTTAATTTAAATATACTTAAATACGTTTCTAGGAGATGACTTAAAATGACATCAACTCATCAACCAGATTGGCAACATCTCGTTGGATCTATCGCAAATCTATTGGCGCCCAGTATGGCAAAAGATCATCCCAATTTACCTGTTGTCAAAGCAGAAGGTTGTTATTACTACGGAGTGGATGGGAAAAAATATCTGGATTTCACTTCCGGTATCGCTGTCGAAAACGTGGGACATCGCCATCCTAAAGTCGTTCAAGCGATTAAGGATTGTGCGGACCACTTAATTCACGGACCTTCTGGCGTCATCATCTATGAATCTATCTTGAAACTCGCATATGAATTACAACAAATATTGCCGCCTAATCTAGATAACTTCTTTTTCGCCAATAGCGGGACAGAAGCGATTGAGGGTGCCATTAAATTAGCCAAATACGCAACTCAACGGCCATACGTGGTGTCCTTTACCGGTTGTTTCCATGGCCGCTCCATTGGGGCTTTAAGTGTAACGACTTCCAAAAGTAAGTATCGCAAGTTTTTACAACCTTCTTGGTTAACCTATCAACTCCCTTATGCGCACCCAGATGATTTACCGAAAGGAGCTTGTCCAGAAACGTTCTTCCCCGAAAAACTAGAGCGTGATGTAGAAAAGCTATTTAATCACCAAGTCACACCGGAAGAAGTAGCTTGTATGATTTTAGAACCCGTTTTAGGTGAAGGTGGCTATATTATTCCTCCGAAAGAATGGCTTGCAAAAATTCGAGAGATTTGTGACCGTCATGGCATTTTGTTGATTTTCGATGAAGTCCAAACTGGCTTTGGTCGGACGGGTAATTGGTTTGCAGCGCAAACTTTTGGCGTTACCCCCGATATTATGGCGATTGCAAAAGGCATTGCTGCTGGTCTCCCATTGAGTGCAACCGTTGCTTCTAAAGAATTAATGGCAAAATGGCCACTTGGTACGCATGGAACAACTTTTGGAGGTAATCCAATTGCTTGTTCGGCTGCACTTGCTTCACTTGAAATTTTGAGAGAAGAAAAATTGCTTGAAAATGCAACAAACATGGGGATTTATGCTTTGGAGCAACTTGAGAAATTGAAAATGCAACATGACTTAATTAGAGATGTTCGTGGTGTGGGTTTAATGATTGGCATTGAATTACATGATCCTAAAACTGGAAAAGCAAATGGTGCAGCAGTGATGGAAGTATTAGATCAGTGCTTAGAGCGGGGGGTACTGTTTTATCTTTGCGGGAACTCGGGAGAAGTCATTCGGATGATTCCACCGTTAACAGTTTCAAAAGAACAAATCGATACTGGGATCGACGTTTTAGATCAAGCACTATTAGCTTATCAAAATTAAGGGGGAAATGGACATGACGATGATTTTCAAAGAGGATAAGACGGGTTCATCTTCAGCAACATGGAAATTTATCATACCATCACTTATTGGTACATTGTTATTCTTGGTACCTATTAAGTACGATGGTCAGGTAACCATTGGTGTTGGAATTCTAGCTTCTACATTACAAAAAACGTTTGGTGAATGGCTTCCTGCAATTATTTTATTATTACTTGGGTTTTCAGCAGTCGCATCTGTCGTAGCAACAACATTAAAACCAGCATTTGTACAAAACTCTTCATTCTTACGCTCGATCTTCATAACTGGACCTTTTGGTTTGATCGTTAGAATCATTGGATTTACAGTTGGAATTATGGCTTTCTTTGAAATTGGTCCTGAAGCAATTTCTTCCCGAAATACTGGTGGTGTGGTGTTATACGATTTGGCACCCGTATTATTAACTTGGTTCTTATTTGCTGGTATTTTATTACCATTACTCGTTGAATTCGGGTTGATGGAGTTTGTTGGGACATTAGTCAATAAGTTTATGCGTCCTGTCTTCACTCTGCCAGGCCGTTCATCAATTGACTGTATGGCCTCTTGGATGGG
>JBFGKX010000315.1:0-2257 GCA_041576455.1 Paenisporosarcina sp.
AACGGTTGGTATATGGAGACGGAAATTGCAGCACGAAATTTCGTTGATTCTTATCGTTACAATCGGTTAAGAGATGTTGCAAATCAATTGAAACTTGACACGTCTAGTACAACAACATTTTGGAGAGATCGAGCGCTAGTTGAACTACAGCATGCTGTCTATTCATCGTTTAAACAAGCAGGTGTTCAAATTGTCGATCATTATACAGCAGCCCAACAATTTCAAACGTTTCGTGAAAAAGAGGAAAAACAGGATAGAGAAGTAAAAGGGGAGTGGACATGGTTAATTCCACCGGTATCACCAGCATTAGCTCCTATTTTTCATCAAGGCATCGATAATAAAGAATTATCGCCTAATTTTATTAAACAAAAACGGCCTATTGCTCTTAAAAAAATAAGCGAGATGACAGAGTCATCTCGCATGTCTAGTTGCCCCTATCATTCGTGATTAGCGGGCAATTTTTTGTAGTTTATCCATCATAACCAGCGAACGGCCTGTGCCAATTGCTACCGATTCTAGTGGTTGAGGAGCGATATGAACTGGAACAGATATCTCTTTTGAAAGCCATTCTTGCATTCCTTTTAGTAAAGCTCCACCACCAGTTAACACGACGCCTTGATCAACAATATCTCCTGAAAGTTCTGGAGGGCAGCTTTCAAGCGTTGCACGAATTGCTTCCAAAATGGACAATAATGATTCTTTTAATGTTTCTTGTACTTCAATTGAACTAATTGTAATTGTTTTTGGAAGCCCTGTCATAATGTCTCGTCCGCGAACATCCATCGTTTCAGGAACATGTGAAATCAGTGCGTAACCGACATCCATTTTGATTTTTTCAGCGGTACGTTCTCCGATTAATACATTGAATTGTTTACGAACAAAATGAACGATATCTTCATCCATACGATCTCCCGCGATTTTGACCGTATTTGAAGAAACAACGCCACCAAATGAAATAATGCCTACTTCAGTTGTTCCGCCGCCTATATCAACAATCACACTAGCAATAGGTTCGCTCACAGGTAAATCCGCGCCAATGGCAGCAGCTACCGGTTCTTCAATTAAATGTACGGCTTTAGCCCCGCTATTTTTGACCGCGTCATGGATGGCACGACGTTCTACAGATGTAGCGCCAGAAGGTGTACAAACCATTACATTTGGTTTGCGAACAGAACTTCCAAGTTTTTTTCCGATTTTTTTCATAACTAAGCGAAGCATATCGGAAGTAACATCAAAGTCAGCAATAACTCCATCTTTTAAAGGACGAATGACAGTAATAGAACCTGGTGTTTTCCCAATCATATTTTTCGCTTCTTCCCCAAATGCGATGACTTGCTTTGTTTTTGTATCCACCGCAACAACAGATGGTTCATTTAAGATAATGCCTTTATTTTTTGTATAAACAAGTATATTAGCTGTCCCTAAATCAATTCCTAAATCAATCCCAGAAAACATGCAGATTCCTCCTTAAGCAGTTTGCTTCATAAGTATAGAGGAATTTAAGTGGGATGCCATGTGGTAGTTAATGGGATTTATCAAATGTTGCATTGATTCTAGTGACAAAAGTAATAGAGACCATTGTGTTAGTAAGTAACTTGTAGGATGTTGTCATCAAGTTGTCATCAAGGTGTTATAGAAATGATATGAAAATGATAAGTGATAACAAAAAAGCAATTCTTCCAACTAGACTGCTCTAGCTTGTAGATAAAAGAATATAAAAGGATAAAAATTCGCATTCTTATCTATGCACACTCACAAAAAAGACGTTGGTCAGCTATTTCTTTCGCTTTCCGCGGACGAAACGTTAGCCTCTTCAACTTAGCTGTCTACGACAGCTAGCCCTGGGGGGGGCTAGCTTGTCTCATTTTTTCGCAGGAGGCTTTAGAAATAGCCAACCATCTTACGATTGAAATCATAGGAAGAGATAAGCTTACAGAAGCGTAATCTGATGATTGGAGTGGTGACGAAGACTGAAGCCGTGGCCGCGAAACGCGTTCGCCACAAAAGAAAACAATAATTTCTGTATGCACTCTTATTCAATCGTATACCGTTATATTCACTTATTCTATTATTTGTCTACGGTCTGAAGCAATTCTTCAAAGAAGATTGCACAGATAGTCTTTGGCATATTAGACGTAATTAAGGTTAAAATCCTTTGGTTTCCACTCCAAGTACTCGCTTTCCGAGGAACAAGTGAAATTCCTAGTAGTTACCGCACCAATCATCTAGTTAAGCTCCCTTTTAAGGAAGGGATAGA
>JBFGKX010000316.1:0-2227 GCA_041576455.1 Paenisporosarcina sp.
GTTTGTGCTGCTTCATTCATATATAGGACACTCCTTCTTAATAAAAAAACATCAAAATCAGTGTAGCATAAAGGGCAAAAGAATCCTACAATGTCACCATTTGGACATGACGAATTATAGGAATTTCGTGTATGCTTAATGGAAAAGTGAAATTGCCACTTAAGCTAGACATCAGAGAAGTGGGAATAGGCACGTTTCATCAAACTGAATCTATACGAAAAATTGTATTCGGCTATGAATGACGCCTTAAACCGCGACATCGTGTCGCAAAGTCTTCATGACATACTTCTTGTTACCATAAGCTTAGGTGTGAGCTGCCTTTGGCAACTGAACCAAAGTGTCAGAAATTAAAAATGAACTTTAAGAAAAGGGATATACTACTTTATCTGCAAGGAAAGGAAAGATGCATAATGACAAACTTATTTGAGGAAATCAAACTAACCATATCGAATAAACATATAAAAATTGTATTGCCAGAAGGAACTGACGAGCGCGTACTTCATGCGGCGGCAACGCTTCACAGTGAAGGGATTGTGACACCGATTTTAGTAGGTTCACAAGAACTAGTAAAAGTAGCGGCAAATCAAGCTGGAGTTAATATTACTGGGATCGAAGTGATTGACCCGGTGCATTTTGAGAAGCTAGACGAACTGATTGAGAAATTTGTAGAGCGTCGAAATGGCAAAGCCACACTGGAACAAGCGCGCATTCAATTGAAAGATGTGAATACATTTGGCACAATGCTCGTTTACACCGGGTATGCTCATGGATTAGTTAGTGGGGCGGTACATACAACCGCCGACACGGTACGACCAGCATTGCAGATCATCAAAACAAAACCTGGTGTTTCTAAAACAAGTGGTGCATTCATCATGGTTCGTGAGGAAGAACGCTATGTATTTGCGGATTGTGCAATCACCATAGCACCAACGAGCGAAGATTTAGCTGAAATCGCGGTGGAAAGTGCCAAAACAGCAAAAGCATTCGGCATTGAGCCAAAAGTAGCCATGCTGTCGTTTTCAACGAAAGGTTCAGCTGTTTGCCCAGAAGCGACAAAAGTAGTAGTAGCGACGAAGCTAGCACAAGAGAAAGCACCAACTGTTACAATCGATGGTGAGTTTCAATTTGATGCTGCATTTGTCCCTTCAGTAGCAAAGAAAAAAGCACCTGGTGCTAGTATACAAGGTGATGCAAACGTATTTGTATTCCCTTCACTAGAAGCTGGAAACATTGGCTACAAACTAGCAGAGAGACTTGGTGGATTTGAAGCAATCGGTCCTATTTTACAAGGGTTAAATATGCCAGTGAATGATTTGTCACGTGGGTGTTCAGCGGACGATGTGTATAAACTAGTATTAATGACTGCTGCTCAAAGCGTAATGGCAGGGGAGTAACATGTCTGGGTTAAACGATATATTTGTTCATAAAGAGTGGAGATTTTGGGATCAATCCATGAGTGGAAGATCAAAATCTGCTCTTGAATCATTTGCAGCAGACGATATGCTCTGTGAAGTAGTTGGAAAAGGAGAGTCATTTCCGACCATTCGCACATGGGTTCATGAAAATACGGTTGTTCTTGGCATCCAAGATCATCGACTTCCCCATATCGAAAAAGGGCGTGAAGTATTACAAACACAAGGCTATCAATCCATCGTTCGAAATTCGGGTGGACTAGCAGTGGTTCTAGATAGTGGTGTGTTAAACATCTCTATGATTATATCTGAACAAAATCGAGGCATTGATATCAATGCAGGGTACGAACTAATGGTTGAGTTTGTTCGACACCTGTTTCCACAACTTGCCGACCGAATAGAAGCATTTGAAGTGGTGGGCTCATATTGTCCAGGCTCCTATGACCTGAGTGTTAATGGGAAGAAGTTTGCAGGCATCTCACAAAGGCGTTTACGTCATGGAATTGCTGTTCAGATTTACCTATGTATCGAAGGAAGCGGAGAAAAACGTGCCACACTCATTCGCGATTTTTACGAAGCGGGCTTACAAGGTGAGCAAACGAAGTTCGTTTATCCAGTAATTGTGCCTGAAGTAATGGCTTCTATTAGTGAATTATCAGGAGAGATTATCACAGTTCAAGATACTGTGATTCATGCGCAACGCTTAATGAATCATCTAATGCATAATGTGTATATGCAGTCTTTACAACCAGAAGAAACAGATTTATATCTGTATTACTTAACCCGCGTTGTCGAGCGTAACCAAAAAATGCTCA
>JBFGKX010000317.1:0-2201 GCA_041576455.1 Paenisporosarcina sp.
TGACAAAACACCTTGCCAGGTTGTACAAAATGTCCTCCAACACTCCACATAACCCTGAAACTTTAAAAAAACTTCAACGTCTACATTGAGTAATGCTATTAAATATTGTAAGACCGTAAGTTTTGTGACAAAATAACCGAGTAGGAGGGATGAACTTAATGAAATTTACCTATATATTATTGCTTGCACTTATAACTATCCTGCTATCGGCATGCACAAATGAAGAGAGTCGTGAAGATTCTGGTTCAGTATCGGATGGGGAAGCATCGAGTGAAAATAATGCGCTAGAGCATGGAGTAACTGAACAAAATCAAAATCAAGGTGATGTCGGATTTGAGGTGATGGGAAATAATATTGAGGAAGCTCAGCATATTCCTGCTAAAGAGAAGAAGGCAATCCTTACAGCGTTTGAGACCTATATGGAAGCATTCAATGAAGAAGATATTAAGAAATATATGTCGGTTATTGCATCTGAACCTGAAGGATTTGATTATCAGGAAGAAGAAATAGCTGTGAAAAATGCATTTGCGCAATATGATGTGATCAGAACTGCTGAAGACGTCACAGTGATTAAATACGATAAAAGCCAAGCGCAAGTTTTCGCGGCTCTCTCTATTTCTCTTATTGAAACAGCAACAGGAGCTCAGCTAAATCGTTCAGGTAGACAAGTGACAGTTTTCGATAAAGAGGATGGGCACTGGCGAGTCACGAGTGTATACTTCATTGGAAATGCAACACAATAAAAAGAACTGAAACCTCGTTTATACGCGAGGTTTTTTCATGTCGATTTAAGAAAGCTTGACGCTGCTCAATTCTAGCGAACTAGATAAATTTATAAATGAATAGTAACTTCCAAATTACTACATTTTTCATCAGATAAAATTGGCACTTTTTCATGTATGTCGGTAAACTAAAATGGTAGGAATGAGTTCAATCCAAACTGGAGGGATGCTCATGAAAGAAGTACAAGAATTTTTAATTGGTCGAATTTGGTTGAAGAACCTCACCCCATTTCCACCTTCAATCATTAACGAATTCATTCAAAAAGGATTTATTACCCCCACAACAGGAATTCTGGCGATAGGCCATTCCCAATTCATTAAATCCCCATCTTATCATTGTCGACGCTGTGGAAACACGCGGTTGACCGCCTTTCCATGCGCTAAATGTAATGACTCTTGCCTCTATTGTAGGCATTGTATTCAAATGGGCAGAGTGAGCAATTGTTCTGAATTAATTACATGGAGCGGTCCAAAAATAACGCCTCAAAAGAATCATCAATTCCAGTGGTCTGGAACGCTCACTCCTCAACAAGAGAAAGCTTCTAAAGAGTTACTGACGAGTATTCATCAAAATGAAAGCCATTTGGTGCATGCAGTCTGCGGAGCTGGTAAAACGGAATTGTTATTTCCAGCAATATTTGAACTATTGAAACGGGGGAAAAGGGTGTGTGTGGCTACCCCGCGAACGGATGTCGTACTAGAACTTGCCCCGAGATTTCAGCAAGTTTTTCCGCAAACCATTATTCATGCTTTATATGGCGGTTCCCCTGAACAAACGAAATATGCACAACTTATTATTGCCACAACGCACCAATTGTATCGCTTTGAAGAAGCCTTTGATGTTGTATTTGTCGATGAAGCGGATGCTTTTCCATATTCAATAGACAAATCTCTGCAGTTTGCAGTGCAAAAAGCCAAGAAGAAAAAAGCGGTCGTCCATACAATCACAGCAACTCCTTCTGACGACATTTTGGCTCAAGCCATAAATACGTCGCTGATTTCTGAGCGATATCATGGTTTTTCTTTGCCAGTACCTCGATTTATTGGATTATGGAACTATAAAAAGCATATGAATAAAGGAAAGCTTTCTCCAAAGCTGAAAAAGTGGATTCAACATTGCCTCATGTATCAGCAGCCCTTTTTAATTTTCTTCCCTACCATTCCTTTAATGGAACTTAGTTTGCCAATCATACAACAAGTTCATCCAGATATCTTAGCCGTTCATGCAGAGGATCCAAACCGAAAAGAAAAAGTGCTGAAATTACGTGAAATGAAGGTATGTGGATTGCTTACAACGACCATACTCGAACGAGGGATTACGATTCCAAATCTTCAAGTAGCTGTGATTGGAGCCGATGAACCAATTTTCACAAGTAGTGCATTGATTCAAATTAGTGGACGAGTCGGAAGATCCGTAAA
>JBFGKX010000318.1:0-2159 GCA_041576455.1 Paenisporosarcina sp.
GAAGATGTATACCAAATTGTTCAATTCATTCAGTCTAATAAAGAATTGAGTGGGGTTTTCAATGCGGCAGCTCCTCAACCTGTGAGTAATAGAGAATTTATGTATCAATTAAGAAAAATAAAAAATCAACGTGTCGCATTCTCTTCTCCAAAATGGATGTTAGAAATGGGTGCAGTATTTATGAGAACAGAGACAGAACTCATCTTAAAAAGTCGCTGGGTACTTCCTGAAAGACTGGAACAAGAGGGGTTTACGTTTAGTTATGCCACGTTAGATCAAGCACTTAAACAAATTGGGAGAAACTAATACAAAACACCTTCCACGAAATTAACTTTGTGAAAGGTGTTTTGTGTAGTGGATCTCTTAAAAAGTAGACTTGCTTTTGAGACGCGTTTGATTGATAAATGCGTGATTTTGATTGATAAAACTTCAGAATGATTGATAAATCTCTAGATTGATTGATAAATGTACGAAACTGATTGATAAAGTGAATTCCTGTTCAAACAAGTTAATAAAAGCGTGCAATCCAACCAGTTTTCACTATTTTAGACTGTGTGAATTCGTGTTGGATTCGTTTTAATTGAGCTACAATGATGACGCTGATTACGACTAATAAAAACCAAGAACTAATTTTTCCGATATGAACGAGCGACCACGCTGCTTCTTGATTTGGATATTGCCATGCGCCTAAAAATGTTGTGATATTTTCGGCGATCCATATAAAGAAGCCAATTAAAAGAAAGGACAAGGTTAACGACATTTTATAGCGATGCTCAAAGATTTGATAGGTAACATCAGTTTTAAAAAAGATGACTAATAGAAGTACAATTAGTACCCATCTTGCATCATAGAGAAAATGATGAGTAAAGAAGTTGAGATAAATGAGTGAACTTATTAAAATCGCATAAATGGATCTTGGCCAATAGATTATTTGTAACTTCATTCTTCGCCAACTTTGGCAAATATAGCTTGCAACACTTGCATACATAAAGCCGCTGTACAAAGGAACCCCCATTATTTTGCTATAAGCTTGCTCCGGGTATGACCACGAACCCATATGAACTTTGTACAACTCCAGAGCGAGACCGATGATATGAAATAAAGAAATGACTTTAAACTCAACAAAGGTTTCTAATTTTGATGCGAGCATCCCGATTTGCGCCAAAACACAAATAATTAAAATGAAATCATAGCGAGGCAAATAGGGGATGTCAATAAAATTAGAAAAAGCCAAAGCTGCAAAAATGATAACCGGAAATACACACGAAAGAGCTTGTAAATAAGTGAATTGTAGAAGGTTTTTCATCAATGACACTCACCTGACTTTCTCGTTTTGAGCCTGTTGATATCAATTAATAATAAGACGTTAAGATGGAAAAAAAGTTCTTTATTCAACATTAGGTTTCCTAAATGCATACGTTAAGATTAAAACTAACTATGTAAAGGGGAGTTTTCACGCGAATTGCATGGGGAAAGCCTATGATTTTGAATTTGCTATACGGGATATATACCGGGGGAAGAACTTACGGATGATTATGAAACATTAACTATAGTGGAACCTTTTACTTGTATCCAAGAAATGGGAACAAAGGGGGAGATCGTGTATCTTGATGATCTGCTTTATTATCATGAAGAATGGGACCGCCAAGTTGTGAAGGCGAGTCGTTATTTTGACCAGGTGCAACAGCCCTCGCTCTCCATTGTAAGACCAGAATTTATCCATACTTTTAAACAAGTTCCTTAAAATGGAAATTTTCAAGATTCCATAAAAAACATTTATTACAATCGTTCTTAAATTCGCCATTTTGAAGTCTAACGCCAATAAATTCGCTGTTTGCGCCAAATTATTCGTTCGTATCGCCATATTAACGAAGGCTATCGCCATATAAATATCACGGAACGACATATTATCCTTCTCTAACGCCATATTCTTCAAAACAAAAAAGCGCAACCCCGATAAAATGGGATTGCGCTTTTAAATTACACGTTATACCTCGATAACAATTGGCAATATCATGGGTCTGCGCTTTGTTTTTGCATATAACATTTTTCCAATCGTTGCTTTGATGCTTTGTTTTAAGACACTTCTTTGATTTCGGTCAGAAATTTGAATGCTTTGTATGGTCGTTAAAACCAATCGATCGACTTCTTTCATCAAC
>JBFGKX010000319.1:0-2045 GCA_041576455.1 Paenisporosarcina sp.
CTGTCACCCTATAGATATAGGAATAAAATGACCGACTCCTGTGGGACAGCGAAGACGTCGAAATCCACTCGAGCAAAGCTCGAGTTAGTTCGGCGCGAGCCCACGGAAAGCGGTCATTTTTTTGTTTTACCACTCAATTTAATGCTCAAACAAAACAATCTATGATCATGAAATTTTCCATCAATTGAAAGAATATTAATTCGTATTCTTTTCTGTAGCCCGTTATTAAAAAATAATGATCAGCGATTTCTTTTACTTTTCGCGGATGAAACGATTGGCTTCTCAGCTCAGTTGTCGATGACAGCTAAACATGTGGGGCCTAGCTTCTTTCATGATTCCTCAGGTTCTTCAATTACTAATCGTTCAATATAATCACTCATTTAATAATGAAGTTGCTGATTTTATAGACTAATTTTTATTTTGTTTAACTTTAGCGCTAAACGGTAACATAGGAATGAGTTACTTAAAAATCATATTAAAAGAGAATAGGGAGGGCGAATGTGTTGTCTACAAAGGCGCGCGATCCGTTCTTTGATAATGCTAGATATATATTAGTGTTGTTTGTCGTTTTTGGACATTCTATTAGTCCACTTAGAGAAACTAGTGAACTTGTTTTCAACATAAATAATTTTCTATCTTCCTTTCGCATGCCCGCATTAATACTAATTACTGGATACTTTGCGAAAAGCTATTACAAAGAAGGACATATCAAAAAAGTCACAACTAAATTATTAATCCCTTTTTTGATTTTACAAATATTTTATTCTCTTTATTACACTGCAATAGGCGGTACAATTAATTGGTTTTCCCCCAGAATAGGGTTGTGGTTTTTATTAAGTCTTTATTATTTTAATTTACTATTGTTCCTTTTTAATAAACTAAAACACCCCATAGTAATTGCTTTTATTTTAGGTTTGGGTATTGGATGTATTGATTATGCTGGATCTTTTCTAAGTATTTCAAGAACGTTTGTGTTCTTTCCTTTCTTTTTAATTGGATTTTATTTAGAAAAAGAACACTTGGAATTCTTGAAAAAATCCGTTTTTAAAGTTGCATCTATCTTTACCGTTCTAGTCATCGTTTATTTGTTGAGTTTCTTTACATTGGAGGAAGAACGAGGTTTTCTTTTAGGGAAATATTCTTATGCAAAACTAGGATTCTCTTATATGGAAGGAATTATAACAAGAAGTGTACTTTATGTAGTGATGACATTAGGGGTATTAACATTTTTAGCTTGGGTTCCTAAAGGTCAAACCATGTTTACAAATTTAGGTCAAAAAACTGCCTATATTTATCTTCTTCACTTTTTGCTGATGGGATTAGTACACTCTTTCCCTTGGTTTAACGAGTTTGCTATATGGCAGCTTCCTTTAATTTTATTAACGGCTGTTCTTATCACCATCGTGTTAAGTTCACACCCTGTTATTCATGTAACAAAACCTATTATTGAAGGGTCCATATATTATTATTTTAAAAACGTATTTGTCCGTTTCACTACCCATATTAAGCAAAAATTAGTCTTAAATTGACGAACTGTATTTTTATACCGATTATTCTTCTGGTTACAAGCGGAAGGGTTCCATTTATGACTCATAAATGGAACCCTTCTCTTGATTTAAGCTTTTTTAAAAAACTATTTAGAAAAATTGCACTAAATGTACTATGATTTATCTCACTAATTTTACTCATTCACACATTATTGGTTTGCAATTGCCGTAGTACTATCTACTATACGAAATTTACTTACATCGTTAAATGTTTCTATATTCCACCCTCGAGAATAATCCCAACTGTAGTCAGGTGCAACCAAATAGGATCTTGCAACCATCGAATTTTCATCCTCATACTTTTCAACTATTAAAATAGAGTCTGCATTTATGACGAATACTAATATAGAAAGCACCTTGAAATCTTGCGTCAATTCTTCAGTTGCTTGATAAATGGTTCCTGGAAACTGTTGAATGAAATGATTCGTCAATAATTTCCCCTTCTCTGTCGTTGTATTTGCTTGAATATACGCTACCCCAACATTATCAAAGACGATC
>JBFGKX010000320.1:0-1977 GCA_041576455.1 Paenisporosarcina sp.
AACAAGAATGGTCAACCCGTACTCGTGGGGACTGTTGCCATTGAAACCTCTGAAATTATTTCGACGTTACTAACAAAACATGGCATTCGTCACAATGTCTTAAATGCTAAAAATCATGAACGTGAAGCCGAAATCATTTCGACAGCAGGACATAAAGGGGCAGTTACAATCGCTACGAACATGGCTGGTCGTGGAACAGACATAAAACTTGGTGAAGGTGTCATCGAAGTTGGCGGTTTAGCTGTAATCGGTACAGAGCGTCACGAATCACGCCGAATTGATAATCAACTTCGTGGTCGTTCGGGCCGTCAAGGAGATCCTGGAATTACGCAATTCTATCTATCGATGGAAGACGATTTAATGCGACGTTTTGGTTCAGATAATATGCGTGCCATGATGTCACGTTTAGGAATGGACGATTCTCAACCAATTCAATCGAAAATGGTCACACGTGCAGTTGAGTCTGCTCAAAAACGTGTGGAAGGAAATAACTTCGATGCCCGTAAACGATTACTGCAATATGATGACGTATTACGTCAACAACGTGAAATCATTTATAAAGAGCGTTTAGAAGTATTAGAAACAGATAATATGCGCGCATTAGTTGAAACAATGATTAATGAAGTCATTGAAAGAACAGTGATTGTTCATACATCATCCGAAAAACCATCTGACTGGAACTACAAAGGCTTAGAGGATTATTTACAAGCAAACTTATTGTCTGAAGGTGTGATTACACGTGCACAATTGGAAGGCAAGACTGTAGAGGAAATAATTCAATTTATAAAAGAACAAGTTTACAAAACTTACGATCAAAAAGAAGCGGATATGACCTCAGAGCGTATGCGTGAATTTGAAAAAGTAGTGCTTCTACGTTCAATTGATTCAAAATGGATTGATCATATTGATGCAATGGATCAGCTTCGTCAAGGAATTCACTTACGTGCTTACGGTCAAATCGATCCGCTTCGTGAATACCAAAACGAAGGATTTGCAATGTTCGAAGCAATGATTGAATCTGTACAAGAAGATGTGGCGAAATATGCCATGAAGGCTGAGATTCGAAATAATTTACAACGTGAAGAAGTAGCTAAAGGGCAAGCCATGAATCCGAAAGAAGAAGGCGGAACTGTCAAGAAAAAGCCAGTCCGTGCAGAACCTGCAGTCGGAAGAAATGAAATGTGTCCATGCGGCAGCGGCAAAAAATTCAAAAATTGCCATGGTGCTGTTTAAAGATAACGGAGGAATTTTGAAATGATGGAATTATCAGATGTACGCAATGAATTAGACCGAACTGCTTCAAAATTATCCGACTTTAGGGGGTCTCTTTGACTTAGAAAACAAAGAGGCTCGAATTGCTGAGTTAGATGAGAACATGTCGATGCCCGATTTTTGGAATGATCAACAAGCCGCTCAAGTGGTCATTGGCGAAGTAAATGGCTTAAAAGACATCGTCAATGAATTCAATGAGTTACTGGATACACAAGAAAATCTAGAGATGACGTTGGAATTATTGCGTGAAGAGCCTGACGAAGAATTGCAAGAAGAACTCAGCAGTGAAATGAAAGAGTTCTCTGCTAAGTTGAGTGACTTTGAATTGCAATTATTACTAAGTGAACCATATGACAAAAACAACGCAATTTTAGAACTTCACCCTGGAGCAGGCGGTACAGAGTCGCAAGACTGGGGCTCTATGCTTTTACGCATGTATACACGTTGGGGTGAGAAACGCGGCTTTAAAGTAGAAACGCTAGATTACTTGCCTGGTGATGAAGCAGGAATTAAATCTGTGACACTGGGCTTTAAAGGCCATAACGCATATGGTTATTTAAAAGCTGAAAAAGGTGTTCATCGATTAGTTCGGATTTCACCTTTTGATTCATCAGGTCGTCGTCACACATCATTTGTATCGTGTGAAGTCATGCCAGAATTTAATGATGAAATTGAAATTGATATCCGAACGGAAGATTTGAAAAT
>JBFGKX010000321.1:0-1976 GCA_041576455.1 Paenisporosarcina sp.
ATGGATTGGTCCTTTTCATGTGTAGTCAATATGCTTACTGAACTTACAGCCAACCGCGTTCGTATTGGACAGGTGTAGTAATTTCCGTGTGAAGTTCTTTAGCAGCACGATATGGCCAATACGGATCGCGTAATAATTCACGTGCTAAAAAGATGAGGTCTGCACGATCATTCTTTAAGATTTCTTCTGCTTGAAGTGGAGAAGTAATCATTCCAACAGCACCGGTGGCAATTGGAGTCTTATGTTTAATGGTTTCAGAAAATGTTACCTGGTATCCAGGGTAAGAATCGATAGGGGCTGGTACAACAGCTCCAGAACTTACATCGACTAAATCAACATCTTGTTCTTTCATCCACTTTGTCATGGTTACATAGGCATTAGGCGTCATCCCACCTTCTGCGTAATCATGTGCAGAAATGCGTACAAAGAGAGGGCCCTCCCATACAGTGCGAACAGCGTCAATTGTTTCACGTAGTAATCTGTAACGATTTTCATCATTTCCACCATATTCATCTGTTCGTTTATTTGTCAATGGGGATAAAAATTCATTAATTAAATAGCCATGAGCACCATGAAGTTCAATGACATCAAAACCAGCTTCTTTCGCTCGGACTGCACCTTGTTTAAAGGCTTCGATTGTTTTTGAAATATCATCTTTTGTCATTTCATTCGGTGTCTTATAACTTTCGTTAAAAGCAAGTGCGGATGGAGCAAAAATATCCCCATCAACTGTAGCTTTACGACCTGCATGCGCGAGTTGAATGCCAGTTTTGGAACCATGAGCTTTCAGTAAATGAACAAGTTCTGTTAACCCTTCAATATGTTCATCTGACCAGATGCCGAGATCATTTGCAGAAATCCTCCCTTCAGGTTGAACAGCAGTTGCTTCTAAAATGATTAACCCAACTTGGCCAACAGCTCGTGTAGGGTAGTGAACTCGGTGCCAGTTTTCAACATGTCCATCTTGATTGTGGCTCGAATACATACACATTGGTGCCATGACAATTCGATTCTTAAAAGTCACATTTTTGATCGTATACGCTTCAAATAGTTTAGCCATTATAAAAATCCTCCTTTTATGTATAAAGTGTAGTATAGCAAATTCATGTCACATTTAGCGCATCTCAAGGCCTTAAACAATAAAGAGAAAATCAAGTATGTGAAATTTGAGTACCTGTTGATCAGCATTATTTAATAATGCTTATTTATTTCTCTTATTTCTAGGGCAATTATAGGTAAATTAGGTTGTTATCTTTTAGGTCATAATACTAGGTATGTTATACTCTATTGCATATAAGTCAATAATTGATAAATATTGACATGATTTTTATTTAAATTGTATGTTTCGCATGATGTGTTTTGTGGAAAAATAAATGATATTGGGCTTTTGCATTCATGTAAAGTGGAAATGGGATTCCATTTAATTACTCTTATTAGAAATTGAAGCGCATTATATATTATTTAGTAATACAATTAACGATTATTATCTTCAACATATTTTCGTAAAAGAAGGGGACTACAAGAATGAGTTTAACACCTAAGCAACGAATCGAATTACATGGTTTTAATAACTTAACAAAATCACTGAGTTTTAATATGTATGATATTTGCTATACAAAAACAAAGGAAGAACGTGAGCAATATATTGCCTATATAGATGAACAATATAATGCTGAGCGATTAACAAAAATATTAACCGATGTGACCGACATCATTGAAGCGAACATCCTAAACATTGCTAAACAAGACTATGAACCCCAAGGCGCAAGTGTGACAATTTTGGTTTCTGAAGGTCCAGTTGATGATTCTCCAATAGAATCTTTTAAACAATCACCTGGTCCATTCCCAGACGCTGTTGTCGGGCATTTAGATAAGAGTCACATAACGGTTCATACGTATCCTGAGTATCATCCTGATGAGGGAATAAGTACGTTCCGTGCGGATATCGACATTTCAACTTGCGGAGAAATTTCTCC
>JBFGKX010000322.1:0-1950 GCA_041576455.1 Paenisporosarcina sp.
ATTGCTCTCCTTCATTCAATTGGAAAAAGAAACTGGATGAAGAAATAATTGCATGCTTCCAACAAGAGCTTGGGAAGATGGGCTACAAATTCCAATTCGTTACACTCGCTGGCTTCCATATATTGAATTACGGGATGTTCGAACTTGCGAGAGGGTATAAAGAGAGAGGCATGTCTGCTTATTCTGAGTTGCAAGAAGCAGAGTTTGGTGCCGAACAAGATGGCTACACAGCAACTCGCCATCAGCGTGAGGTTGGAACGGGTTACTTTGATGAAGTTTCGCTCGTCATTTCAGGAGGAACATCATCCACTACTGCGTTATCAGGTTCAACGGAAGCAGAACAATTTCAAAACGAAGAAGTAGCGGCTTCTAAGCAAAATGATAACAAACATAACTAGATCAGGTGAGTAGAAAAAACTAGTGAATATTCATCCTACATTAAAGGAATTAATAGAGAAATTTTTATTAAAAAATAGAATCACTTTAAGGTTAAAGGATATTTAACTTACTAGTAATGCAGAAACTCTTCGAACGTTCTACGAATGTATTAGGTATTGGATGCTCAGTGAGAACTGCTCATCTGAACAAAGAAAAAAAGGAGAAACGATGCTGAGGTAAGAGCATCGTTTCTCTTTTATATTCACTCGAAAATTTTAATCAAAAATATACGACAGCGCTTTGATGGCCTCGTCGCAAGTATTGACTGTGGCACTGGCTTTAGCGGAAAGCTCCTTCAGCGGATGATGCAAGTTCTCCGGACGGATGATGATGACGGGCTTGCCATTAGCAATTGCGGTACTTGCATCCATTGCGGTATTCCATTGTTTGTATTGCTCGCCGAAAAAGGCGATAACTAGATCAGCCTTATTCATTAATACACTGGTCCGCAGATTATTAAAGCTTGAAGCGGTAACATCTTTAAATACAGTACTGGGTTGTTTTCCTAAAATCTCTTCTCCAATATTATCTGAACGGTCATGATTTTCCATCGGACCGATAAAATCGACAGGCAGATTAAGTGCCTGGACTTTCTTCTTGATTTCTTCACGCCAGGTACTGTGAATTTCTCCTGCAAGATAAACGGTCAGTCTCATGATTCATCCTCCAAATTCATTTCTTTTAGTGTATCATATTTTGAAAGAGGGACTAAACTGCTGTTTTGTGATGTCGGGGATCATATAGTATTGCAAAATTCAAAAGCGAAAAATTACGTTCAAAATGGTAATATAAAATTATGAATTATTTTCCAATAGATTAACAGGTATTTTACAAATTGCTGATGATTTTCTTATTAAGCATCCAGATACTCAGGTATGTGTGGTCGTGATCCTGGTTATTAGAAAAAATAAAAAGTATGTGAAAAGAAAACAGTAAACTAAGGTGAAATCACTTTGTGAGTTCACAGATGAGATTATTTTTGAAAAATAGTTTATAACAAAATAATGATACTGGAATGAGGAATAAAAGTGGAACTGCGTCCTAAATATTCATTAGACTCCCTTAGAGTAGCAAACCTTTCAGCGATGAGAGAGTTTACCGATCGAGAAGAACCGACAAAGGCTTTTATGAATGCCTTTAATCAAAAGGTGGGATCCAGCTATAAGGTTTTAACCTACTACGGGATTGGTGGAATAGGAAAGTCTAGACTTTTAAAAGAGCTATACCATAAATTGGAATTACAAAATTCGTCCGTTATGAAAGGTTTGTTAAATTTTAAAGAAGAAAAACATAGGAATCCTGGTGATGCATTAATTTGCTTAAGGGAAGACCTGAAAAAAAATCAAAACATAAAGTTCACTACTTTTGATTTAGCCTATGCCGTTTATTGGAAAAAATTAAATCCGCAATTAAGTCTTAAATCGAATGATACGACACTTCCATTTATAGAGGAAGGGAGTTTTATCGGGGAAATTATCGATCAGCTAGAGAACGTGCCATTAGCTTTATGGA
>JBFGKX010000323.1:0-1945 GCA_041576455.1 Paenisporosarcina sp.
CAATAGAGATTCATTCATGAAATGACCGCTTTCCGTGGGCTCGCGCCGAACTAACTCGAGCGCTGCTCGAGTGGATTTCGACGTCTTCGCTGTCCCACAGGAGTCGGTCATTTCATTCCTATTTCTGTAGAGGAAATACAAGATAATCTGTAGAATTTATAAGCATGAACATGAGTAGTTGAAGATCCTGACGATAAAGTATCTTTTACCGTATAAACACATGTTTTTGCCGCTTCCATTCCATTCAATAGATATCACTTTTATAAGCATTTCTCTTCATATAATTTCAGTAGGTAGATGGTCGGCTATTTCTGAAGACTCCTGCGGGAAAACGAGACAGGCTAGACCCCACAGGCTCGGCTGTCATGGACAGCTGAGTCGAGGAGGCTAGCGTTTCGTCCGCGGAAAGCGAAAGTAATAGCCGACCATCATATTTTTCAGTAAAGTCAAAAAGATAAGGATGCATTTTATCCTTTTATGTTACTTAATATTCTTTTGTCACCAAGCTTAAGTGCCAAGAAAGATTTCGCTTTTTTCTTGGCATTTTTCATATAGTTCGTTTTATAAAACTGGTTACTTGCCTGTTGATTAAAACTGAATATCTTCCAGTAATATTACTCGGGCAGGTGCCGCATCTGTGCCAATTAACTTCAAAGGAGCCGCTACCATGAAGTATGTTCCCTCTTCAACTTCACGTAGTTGCAAACCTTCAATGACAATGATATTAGCACCAAATAATGCTTTATGTGTTGGGTGGTTTGGTTGGCTGCGCTCAACACCTAACGCATCAATTCCAACTCCATTAATTTGAAGGTTCGCCAAATAGTTAGCTCCATCTTCTTTTAAGTAAACAAATTCAAAGTTAAACGCTTCATCAAACGAGTTTTTTGTTTTAAATAATACAAAATCATTTTTTTGAAGATCAAATTTTTCTAAATCTGTTTTTGTAATGCCGTCTTCCACATGTGTCAGGTCGAGAACTTTAACGGAACCAACGAGTTTTTCAAGAGAAATGGTTTCAAACGTTTCTCCCTCATTGATCATGTGCAACGGTGCATCAATGTGCGTACCAGAATGAACATCTAGTTCAAGGCGTGATTCTGTGACATGAGCGTTAGTCACGCTATTAATTTTCGGTTGTTTTTCCGGTTTATTTTTGTAAACTGGCATTCCTTCAAAAATTGGTGCAGTAATATCATAGATTTTCATAAGTTCCTCCTTGTATCTGAGGGATTCTCAGTTGATTCAGTAAGGATTTTATTCTTTATTTATTATCGCTTTTTTCGACAGCATGTCCACCAAATTCATTACGAAGGGCAGCCACCACTTTACCAGTGAACGTATCATTGTCTAATGAGCGGTAACGCATCAATAAGGACATTGCGATAACTGGTGTAGCCGTTTGTAATTCCAATGCCGTTTCAACCGTCCATTTGCCTTCTCCTGAAGAATGCATAATGCCTTTAATCTCATCAAGTTTAGCGTCTTTAGAAAATGCGTTTTCAGTTAACTCCATCAACCATGAGCGAATGACCGATCCGTTATTCCATACTCGCGCAACTTTTTCATAATCATAATCAAAATCACTTTTCTCAAGTAATTCAAAACCTTCTCCAATTGCAGCCATCATGCCATACTCAATACCGTTATGAATCATTTTTAAAAAGTGGCCACTGCCTGATTTCCCAGCATATAAAAACCCATTTTCAACGGCTGTATCTTTGAAGAGTTGTCCAACAACATCCCATGCTTCTGGGTCTCCACCAATCATGAAACAAGCTCCAGTACGAGCGCCTTCTGTTCCACCAGACGTTCCAGCATCCATATAATGTACGCCATTTTCTTTTAGTTGTTCGTAACGACGAATTGATTCTTTGTAATGTGAATTCCCAGCTTCAATGACAATATCCCCACTTGATAAGTATGGTGTAATTTCCTCAAGTAC
>JBFGKX010000324.1:0-1940 GCA_041576455.1 Paenisporosarcina sp.
GACAATTTGAAAGGTTTATTGCTTCCAATACAGTTTCGTTAGCGCAAGCAAGTATCGAATGAACTTGGACAACACGCTCGATTTATCATGACGATCAATTAATTGGCTTTGCCATGTATGGGTATGCGGAAGAAATGGGAGCCTATGAAATTTGCCGACTCATGATTGACTATACGCAACAAGGTAAAGACTATGGGAAGCAAAGTATGGCCCTCATTCTTGACGAGTTAAAGAAGATTGAGGATTGTAAAGATGTCCTCATTTGTTTTGAACCAGAAAACGAAATCGCTAAAGCACTTTATGAACAAGTTGGATTCCACGATACTGGCCAAATAACACATGGAGAATTGGTGTATAAATTATCTTTTAAATGAGGAAGTGAAACTCGATGACAATGGAAGAAGGAACCATGGGATTATTAGAAACAAGTATCTCTATTATCTTGGCTATTTCTATAATGATTGTTATTTTTTTATTCATATCCAAAAACAGAAAACCATATCGAATGGCATATGGATTCGTTCTTGGCCACCTCGTATTCCTAAGCTTGGCAATGATTCCTGCTCTAGCTGCAATCAAGTTTAATGTAAATCACCCAATGGCTTCAGAAGAAACTACCCTGTTTTTCGGAATAGCTGGTGGTTTATGGACTATTAGCATGGTGTTTTTACTTGTAGGATTGGTGAAGTTTTCTAAGGGAACAGTAACTTAGTAGGGTCAGAATAACTGCCGGTGTAATCTTTGAACAATACTCTAGAAGACAAAAAGAAAGCTGTGAACTCACCGTTCACGGCTTTCTCTGTTTAAGTGGTGATTATTAACCCTTTTTAACAAACTCCGATTTCAATTTCATTGGACCAAACCCATCAATCTTGCAATCGATATCATGATCGCCATCTACTAAACGGATGTTTTTCACTTTAGTTCCTATTTTCAAAACAGATGAACTTCCTTTTACTTTTAAATCTTTGATGACTGTAACTGAATCTCCATCAGTTAAAACATTTCCGTTTGCATCTTTAACGATTTTTGTTTCTTCACTATTTTCAGTGTCTCCAGCTAACGTCCACTCATGTGCGCATTCCGGACAAACTAAATGGCTTCCATCTTCATACGTATATTCTGAATTACATTTTGGGCAATTTGGTAAAGCATTTGTCATTCCATTTCCTCCATTACTGCATTTCGTTTTAATCGTTTGCATTAAATATCTCTTTAAGTATACCGTTCTTATTCCCAAAAAATAATGGTTTCCAAACTTTGATGTATATTCGTAGTAGGTTTTCATCTACAATAAAAATGTTAAAATGTGTAGCTGGAAAAAACCCGGGTATACTCGGAATATAAAAAGGAGTGTTTAATGAATGAAAAAAATGCCAAAACATTTAATACTTGCACCTGCTATTGCCCTACTTTTAGGAGCATGTTCAGATTCTCAAACAGATCATGACAACATGGAAGATACAGATCACGAAAATATGGAAATGGATCATTCTTCTTCTGGTGAAGTGCCAGAAGGATTGAAAGACGCAGAAAATCCAACATTTGAAGTTGGTAGCCAAGCTATACTTGAAACCGACCACATGCCAGGAATGAAAGGTGCCGAAGCAACGATCGTTGGTGCTTTTGATACCACAACCTATTCTGTTGGGTACACTCCAACAACAGGAGGAGAAAAAGTAACCGGTCATAAATGGGTGATTCATGAGGAACTTCAAGATGTTGGCGAAGAAACGCTAGAGACAGGAACTGAAGTTGTCTTAGAAGCAGATCACATGGAAGGTATGGATGGTGCTACAGCCGAAATCGAATCAGCAGAAAAAACAACGGTTTATATGGTTGACTACACCCCTACTGAAGGTGGAGAAAAAGTAACCAATCATAAATGGGTTACCGAAAGCGAACTTTCTTCTAAATAAGGTCCGACAATTTGATATGTA
>JBFGKX010000325.1:0-1927 GCA_041576455.1 Paenisporosarcina sp.
AAAGAGGTAGTAGAACAGGCATTCAAAATCTTAAGTGAGCGTGCCAAAACATGTTTGTAGTCATGAAGATTATCGCCTCAGCGATTGTGATTGGTATAGTCACGGAGATTTCCAGAAGATTTCCAACATATGGGGGAGTGGTGGCGGCTCTCCCACTCGTGAGCTTACTTAGTATCATTTGGTTGTATGTTCAAGGAGAACAATCAGCCACTTTGAGCAAATTTGCATTAGGGGTATTATGGGGATTTCCTGCAACAGCAATTCTCTTAATTATCGTTTATATCGCTTTGCAAAATTCTCTCCATCTTTTCTTCTCCATTGCTTTAGGTGGATGTGGTTGGTTGCTGTTCTTATTTATCCAGAATCTTGTTTTAGATTATGTGCGAGAGATTTTAAGTTAGAGAGGACAATATGAATGGGAAAAATGAATGAAATTATTGACCATCTTGTAAACCAAGGGGTAATACATGGTGAAAATATAGAATTTGGAAAATTAACAAGCGGTACAACAAATGGGAGTTTATTTACTATAAAAATATCGGACATACCGAAATATGTAGTGAAAATAGACCAACCTGAAATCATATCTACAACAGAGGATTTTCTCCGAACTTATGAAGATGTAATTTTGTTGCCTAATGTGCTTTATACAGATGAGAAAAAAGAATTTATAGTCTACTCGTATGTTTTTGGTGAAACCCATATTAATCGAGGTTCTAAATTAGAGTGGATGACTATTCTAATCAAGGAACTTTTAAATAAATACGAAAAAGTAAACAAAAATAACTGGGGAAGAGTAAATGGAATACAAAGAAATTCATGGGCAGACTTCAATCGAAGTAGTTTGGAATTCGCTCAAAAGGATATAGGCGATGTATTACCTAGTGAAGATCATAAAAGAGTAAAATTATTGGTTGATAAATTGAAGTCATATGATCATCAAGAAGAGAAGTATTACATGCATGGAGATGCTGGTATTCATAATTTTGTCTATAGGAACAATAACTTAAATGGAGTGATTGATCCTTCGCCTCTAATCGGGCCGAAAATATATGATTTTACTTATGCATTTTGCTCTTCTCCTGATGATTTAAATGTAAGCACACTAGTATCAGCTTTCTCATTAGTGACTCAAAATGTTCCCTTTAGTAAAGAACGGCTATTGGAAGAAGTGCTTTTTCAATTATACACACGGATAGGCGTTTGTATTAGAGTCCATCCTCATGACTTGAGTGACTATCTAAAAGCTTGGAAAGAATGGAGGAAGTTCCTTCCTTCTAAATAAACAGGGATTCTTGTTGTCGACATATTGTTTATTTGTTATACGTTCTGTTGTACTTGCTAAGTGATGTATGGAGAAAGTGTCACTAAAATGAAAGTCAGTTATCTCTTTCAAATAGAGATATGCGGTGCCCATTATCTTTCTAATACTCCCAGAACAAACGCTTATTGTTAAGTGTTTTAGCAAGGGTAGGTAAGTGGAGGAAGTTACAACACGAACTCAAGTGATATTTGAATTTGATATCCTCATTAATTCAAGTATAGCTTGATAGGAATCTCTATTCAGAGGTTACGCTTACTATTATCCTAATGAAAGAGGTGAGTGGTTTGTTTGATATAAAAAAGCAGGAAAACGAATTGTTGAGTTGCGAAAGGAAAGCAAAATCACACAGATGGTGCTTGCAGATCTATTAGGAGTTAGTTTTCAAGCAATTAGTAACTGGGAACGTGACGAAACAATGCCAAACATTTCTAAACTCCCTGAGCTCTCAAGAATGCAATACGAGGTACATATTGACTAAAAAATATATTTTTTGATAGAAGAACCTATATTTATTTTCTTATCTAAATGAATTAAATGTGAAGTTTAATGCGATTGCTAATAAGTGTGTAAGCTGAAGAAAAAGCTAAAGAGGCTTAATACTGC
>JBFGKX010000326.1:0-1926 GCA_041576455.1 Paenisporosarcina sp.
AGACTGGCTATGCAATTTAATTTTATTAGAACATTCTTTATTAAATACAGCATCAGCTAAATTTGATCAACGTCGCATGTGTAAACGATAGATATAAGAGGATACGTATACATATTGTATGGAAAGAGAAACGTAAAAGAAGGTGAACTAAATAGACTCGTAAAATCGTCATTTATTAGCAATCTATAGAGAATAGGGATTTATCTCATAGAAATAACAAATAAAGATGAAGCGTCACGACAAAAAGCAATTTACATCGACATATATAAGGAAGCTAGTTATCTAGTTCCTCTTATAAAGGAGAGAGGGTGATGGACATTTTCCATATTGAAAAGGCACTTTTTTTCATGATTGCATTGAGACTTATTGGTGGAAGCATAGAGGTTTCGGCTGCGTTATTAATGTTAAAGCTAAACGATTTAGAAAAAGCTTTCTACCTTAATACGTTACTTGCCTTAGTTGGTCCTTGTATCTTAATTCTTACAACCAGCATCGGCTTAACAGGTTTAGCTGAAAAAATTCCATTGACGAAAATGATTTGTCTATTTAGTGGAATTTTTCTCATTCTTTACAGTATGAAATCGAATTAAGAGCACAAGAACTTTACATAAAATTAGGCATACCCTTCACAAAGAAAGAGGCTAGATCAGTTAGAAGCGAACTGATCTAGCCTTTTTCGAGAAATCATTGTGTTGGAGAGTTAATTGATTGTAGCCGATTGAATGACTTTTTGTCCGTTGATGAAAACGTACGAAACAGTAATTCTAGAACCATCTTGCAATTCATCAAAAAAGGGTTTTACTACTTCGGATAATCTCATAGCTTCTGATTCATTTTGATCGTTTATGACTTCAATTGAATTTAAGTCTTGGCGTCCGACATACGTTACAGAAGCTTCTTCAACTTTTAATTTTAAATCTGCTGAAGCGGAACTTTTGCCATTCCAAGAAACTTCCGTTGAGAACTTCCAACCATCTTCAGCTTCGTTGGCGGTTGACCATACTTCAAGTGTGTATGTGCCTGGAGGTAATGTAGAAAGAACATCCGTTAAATCAAACTTCATTTCTAGTACTTCACCTGGTTTGAGGATTTTTTCCTGCAACATTTGCGTATACATTGTGTTGTCCGAATCTTTATAAACAACTGTTCCGGAATCATTGATTAGTTGAAAATCGAAAGACTGAGAACTATTCATCGTCAATTTTACATCTTCGGCCTTATCATTCTTTAATTGATATGAATAACGATGTCCGCCGTCTTTAGTTTCTTCTGTCAGGTTTGGCACGATGGAGCCTGCTACAATGCCACTATTTTCATTTCCTGAGCTGGTATGGGACTCCTTGTCTCCATTCATGTTTGTATCGGCTGCTGATCCACAACCAGCTAATGCGAAGACGAGTACTGATATCGACAATCCCTTTAACACTTTTTTCATCTGTAATTCCTCCTTTATCTATGTTAATTAGACTGTGCAGAATGAAAAAGAGTTACATGAAATAATGACAAAAATTGAACAGAGTGAATCTAGGTTTAGTCAAAGAGACGATTAAAGACTGCCTTTAATTGTGGAAGATTATTTGAGTCTGTAAATAAACTACTAAAAAGTGGTTTGTTTATAGGTTATTATATTAATACTTAATTTGAGTGATAAATTCATGAAATAACCGCTTTCCGTGGGCTTGCGTCGAACTAACTCGAGCTTTACTCGAGTGGATTTAGCCGACTTCGCTGTCCCACAGGAGTCGGTCATTTCATTCAGTTATTCTGAATGAGAAGAAATGTAACTGTACATATCTTAAATGTTTATATAAGAATATATCTTCAATTGATATAAATAGTAAGATGGTCGGCTATTTCTGAAGACTCCTGCGGAAGAACGAAACAAGCTAGACCCCACAGGCTCAGCTGTCATCGACAGTTGAGTCG
>JBFGKX010000327.1:0-1870 GCA_041576455.1 Paenisporosarcina sp.
AATACTTCCACCTGGAACTGGCTATCGCAACGCCCGGTATTCGCCCGGTATGCAGTTTATGTTTTAATCGTTGTATCCGTACTTGTATTCGGTGCTTCAGGTCAGGGGTTTGTTTATGGCGGATTTTAATTTAGATGAAAATTATGTGGGAATTAGTTTATAGATTAAAATATTAAATCATTAATTGCTATTTTAAAGGGATCCTGCGCACCAAGTGGACGCTTTGCGACGAAGCTAGCGAAGCAATGCAGTAGCATATCTTTGCCCTTCGCCACTTAGTGCTCCGAATCCTTCCAATCGGGCAGGCCACGAAGACTCCTGTGGGACAGCGAAAGCTGAAGACCCCGCAGGAACGGTAGTGACGAGGACGCTGAGGCTGAGGCTGAGCCCACGGAAAGCGAAGTGGCCAGCCCGATTGGAGTCTATACTCCGTTATTCATTTTAGTCCGACTTTGTCGACCGTATGTACGTGAAAATTTGGTTTGCGAGCCACTCAGTAAATTTTAAAAAAGAACTATTGTATCGAAAGGATTTGCCATGGGACGTTTATTCATTAAGGTAACAATTATCATTACTGTGGCTTTACTCGTGTTTATACCAGTAAATAATTTTGTAAAGCAATCTCGGAGTTACAACATCAACGATGACATACTAACGTTTAAGAAAAATCCATATCCAGTTGATATTATCAATCTAGGTGCATCTCATTCCATGTATGGTTATTATTTTAAGCCCACGGGTTTGTCCCATCTGGACTTAGCGCTACCTGCTCAGACGATTCAGTACGACTTTAAATTGTTGAAAGAGTATAGCAAGTATCTTAAACCTGATGGTGTCGTCATCGTGTCCATCTCTCAAATTACTTTCGCAAATTTTGAGACGAAGAATGTAGAAAATTATTATGAAATTTTGGATCGTACCCAAATTGAACCGTTCCGTTTAATGGATTATTACAAATACTTGTACTTACCTGGGACGAAAGGTGAGAGTTTCACATCTGCGCTCTCAAGTAAAATGAAAAAATTCAAATGGAATTCTCATCAATCCTGGGCAAATAACGGCGAAAACTATGCGGAACGAAAGTATGAATACGTAGAAAACCTATATAGAGAAGCAACTGAAAAAAATTACTTTGAACAAAATGTGGAGCAGTTAAAGGAAATGCTAGATTACTGTGAAGAGAAAGGCTACCAAGTAATACTGACCATGGAGCCAGTACATCAGACTTATGGAGAACATTTCGATGAAGAACTGATGAATAGATTTGTTTTTCAGTACTTAAAAACTCTTGAAACAAATGTCCCTTTTTTAAATTATATGAGTGATGAAAGATTCATAGACAACAAAGATTATTTTATCGATTCCGACCATTTAAACAGTGAGGGGAGAAAAAAATATTCTTGGATAGTTTACGAGGATCTCAAGCAACTTGGCTATTTATGAGTGGTTTATATTAAATAAGTTATCTGTGTAATTTTGAGTGAAAAGTGCCACCATCCCAATCTACACTGAAAGGTTTGGGAATGAAAGAATTGTCTTTTTCTAGAAACTTAAAAGCTGCCGAAGATACAATTTCGGTAGCTTTTAGGTTTCTTTTATGTGGAGTGCTAATCAATACCAAGAAAAGATAGTTACAGAAAGGAAGAGAACCAAGCGAATGCAGGTCTCTTTTAAATTTTGAATAGAATTGCCAATAGCTAGCAAATATCTCAAGTTCCTCTAATCAAAAATATTGAAGGCGTAGGTATGGATGTACGTAATGAATTGGCAAATAATGATAAACATCAAAATTTTTCAAGAATAATCTTCTCCATAATTTACACAGGTAACACCGGCTAAATTATGTCTATTTACTACAATTTATAATTAT
>JBFGKX010000328.1:0-1867 GCA_041576455.1 Paenisporosarcina sp.
AATTCTAAATGTCCTGCAAGAGAAATAGCTTCTGCTGCAACACCTTCCATCAAATCACCGTCACCACATAAAGCATATGTGTAATGGTCAACCACTTGATGGTTTGGTTTGTTATATACAGCTGCCAAGTGTCTCTCGGCCATTGCCATACCTACAGACATCGCTATACCTTGCCCTAAAGGACCAGTAGTTGCTTCAACTCCAGAAGTATGTCCAACTTCAGGGTGCCCAGGAGTTTTAGAATTCCACTGACGGAAATTTTTAATTTCTTCCATTGGTAAGTCGTAACCACCTAGGTGCAATAAACTATAAAGCAACATTGAACCATGACCTGCAGAAAGAACAAATCGGTCACGATTAAACCATGTTGGATTTTCAGGATTATGACGTAAATGTTTTGTCCAAAGGGTATATGCCATTGGTGCAGCACCCATTGGTAAACCTGGATGACCTGAATTTGCTTTTTCGATTGCATCAATAGATAACGTACGAATAGTGTTAATAGCTAACTGATCTGCTTGTTGAGTCATAAACGACACCCTTTCTGAAACTATGTTTTCTACTTCTCTAAGTGTAGTCAACTTTGTGCAAGCTGACAATGCCTACTGAGAAGTTGATTAGTTTAAAAACTTTTTGGATTTTGTTGCTTTTACTTTATCAGGTGTCACATCATTGCCTTCAGGATCAATAACTTTAACGTGTTCAATGGTGTCTCTCATTGTAGATCTAAAAGTCTCTAGATATTCTTTACGTAGATTCGTTTGTTCTTTTGCCTCTTCCATTGTTAATCCACTCGTTTTTGACTTTTTAGATAGTTCATTAATTCTTTGTAGTTTATCAGGTGGTAACATTATTATTCACGCCTTTCTAAAATTAACCTTTATTAAAGGTATGCAAAAAAGACTTGAAGCGCAAGCATTTAGCCTTCAAGTCTTTCTGAATATTCAATATATCGACGATGAACAGTTGCTTTACTTACCGAGTATCCAAACCCTCTAAGTGTTGAAGCAATTTCTTCGTACGTTAAGCCATTCTTTCGAAGATTAACAATTTCTTGGATGGGAATATCTTTTCTTTCTCTACCTTCTGGATTCCCTTGATTTTTTAAGTTCTTCTCAGGTTTGAAACCATGTGTAACAGCTCGTTTCATTCCTCTTCTAATTTTAGCGTTATGAAGCTTACGTTGATATTCCTCAACTAATGCCAATATCTCTAGCATCATCGAGTCCATCTCGTTCATTTGAAGTGAACCACCATCATTAATTGAAACAACTTGAACATTTGTTTTCTTTAATAAATGCAAAACAGCCATTCTAGAGTTACCTCTTCCGAGTCGTGTCTCGTCTTGAATGCAAACAACTGAAATGTTATGTTCCTTTACGTAATCTAACATCTCAAGCAAGCCTTCTCTTTCAACAGAATAACCACTGTGTTGATCCGAGAATGTTTCTTTTACAAAGTAATTATTGTCTGCTGCAAATACCCTTAATTCTTCTTCTTGTCTAATTAAGGATTTTTCTTGCGTTTCTTTATCCGTACTAACACGTGAATATATAACTGCTGTTTTCACCGAATTATTCATTCAGTGTCTCCAGCTAATTCAACACCATGATCTGGAGCATATTGATGTAAGGTTTCAGGAATTTTTAAAACATCACCAGTTTGAATCATTTGAGTAGGTAAATGATTTACAACCATTACTTCCGCAATCCATGCTTCTTTAGGAATCTTTCCTCGATATTGATCTGACAATGACCAAAGAGTATCACCGTCATTAATAAAAATCTCGTTATATGCTTCATTAGTTTCTACTATATTTGTTACAAATAAGATTGAACAAACAAATACCACACTTATTAGCAAAGTA
>JBFGKX010000329.1:0-1859 GCA_041576455.1 Paenisporosarcina sp.
CATCTTTATTTGCCACTGTCTCGCCAAACTGGAGAACTAGCTTTTGCTGCAATTGATTATCGTAAATAAAGTGTTGATGTGTGTTGGAATATGTGGGAAATCCAAAAGGAATAGTTGCGGAGATAATAGCTGAAAAGGGTATCCATATTCTTTTTTTCAAGTCAGTAAGCATGACAAAATCTCTTCCAATCGTTGCTACTTTTCCTTCCGTAGTGAAAACTTCTTCATTTTTGATTACAGAATTAATGACCACCTGTTGATTTCTTTTCATTTTAAAGAATTGTTTTAATACTAGAGGTTTTCTCAGGTTTTCATCATGGGTCGTAATGTTAAATAAGTTCTTTTGGTTAATGAATTCTGTAAGGATTCTTGTTTCTTCATCGGAAACAGAACTTGTTGGCGAAGAAAAAGATGGCAATTCATTGGATAGTTCTTCTATTTGTTTTTTGATTTGCACATTATTAAACTCCTTGTTCATCTTCGGTATCCCCCAATTCGCCATATAAACATTGTATGGGAATAAGTGGTTTTTGTTTACCTACCTAGAATATTTAACGTAAAAGTAATCATAAATTACAAAAAAATTCAATTTGACTCTTCGATGAGTTGGATTAATTGACGTGCTATTTCATCAATATTCACACTCTTTTCTCCTAACGCCATGTCATGTTTCGCTCTGATTTGATCATCTGAATCCACAACATACATAGATGTTGTGTGTATTAAAAAACCATTTTGTTTTTTTTCATATGCGAAATTAAAATTTCGTGTGAATTTCTTCGTTTCTGCTTCAGTTCCTCTTAAAAATAACCAGTTATGGTTTGAAATATTAAAAGCTTCTTTATACTGAATTATTCTATCTTTTGAATCGAAGGTTGGATCTAAAGAGACTGCAATTATAAGATACTTATTTTCGGAGACCCCTTTTTCCATCATCAATTGCTCAAGGTCCTTTAAGTCCAACATTGTAGTTGGGCAAATATCAGGACAGTTTGTATAAAAAAAAGTAATTAGTTTTGTTTTTTGCTTTAGTGAAACATCATGTTCGCCTACATCCGTCAGAGTCCATTCAGTTACATGACCTATTTTTGGTAAGTCTACTAATTTTGGCCATAAAAAGACAACCCAAACTCCGATTCCCAGAAGAATTGCAATGGCAAATGCTTTCATCGAAAATCACCTCAATTTTTTCTTGAAACATTTTTACACTATAAATGAATATCGAATTAAGGCACACGTTAGGGTATGAAGACAACCAACAAATATGGAGATTATATACATATTCGTTGCTATCATTGTTTGTGAGTCAATTGGAATATTGCACAGAGCTGGATTAAGTAAAACCGCACCGAACATTGTTCCCATGAGTCCTCCCAGTGCGCCATTATAAATACCGTTTAGTACAGCGGGTGCTTGTAAGATGTCTCCAAATTTCCAGCCAATAGTCAAACCAATTAGAGGTGGTAGAAGATAAAAGAAGTTTGGAGAAGCAGTAAGTAAAAGTGCGAGGTAAAGTGCGATGGTGAACGAAGAAATCATTGTAATGGCCATTATCATAGTTTGTGAAAATCGATTATTAAATAATAAATGCTTTTTTTTAAAAGCCCTGTATATATGTCCGACTTCAATTAAACTTAACAACAATAACAAAATGATTAACATCACTCTTCATATCACGACCTTTTTATTGAAATAAAAATAGTGAGTAAACTGATTGCGAAAAAAAAATGAATGAGTCTAACGAATAAAGACGGCATGTCTATTATTGTCCCTATCATAGGAGACATTAGCCCAATTAAGATTCCATTTGTTAATCCAGTTACAAATGTTTGGTAGTCAAAGATAAGTCCAAACAATCC
>JBFGKX010000330.1:0-1855 GCA_041576455.1 Paenisporosarcina sp.
TGGATTATCTATTACTTGATTTACCACCAGGTACAGGAGATGTCGCGCTCGATATTCATCAAATGATTCCATCTTCAAAAGAAATCGTTGTGACAACACCGCATCCAACAGCTGCTTTTGTAGCTGCTCGTGCTGGCGCGATGGCCTTACAAACTGACCATGAAGTTTTAGGTGTAGTTGAGAATATGGCGTGGTTCGAATCAAAAACATCGAATGAAAAAGAGTATGTGTTTGGCAAGGGGGGCGGTCCGAAGCTTGCAGATGAGCTACGTACTGAATTGCTTGGACAAATTCCACTAGGTCAGCCAGATTGGAATGAAGAAGACTTTGCTCCTTCGGTTTATGCAGAAACACATCCAACAGGTAAAATATACGAAGAAATTGCTTCTAAAGTCATCAATAAGTTAAAGAAGTAACACAAAACCCCCACAAATATTAGTTTGTGGGGGTTTTTACGTTAATTTGGTTTTTCTTCTTCTTTCTTGTTACCACCAGATTCTTCTTCGGAAGGTTTTTCTTTTTCCGAGACGCCCGCCGCTTTAATTAACTCTTGCCATTTCGTTTTTAAAAGCGGGCTGTCAATCGCTTCTTCTACAATTTCTTCAATTTCTTTTCGCAATGTGGATGATTGTAAAATGGTTTCTAATTGTTTTTGCATGTCAGGTTGACCAAAAAATGTTTGTAACTCTTTTTGAAAAGATGCATCTTTCATGAGATTCGTCATAATTTCTTGTTGTTGTTCTTTCATGCTTTTAGCAAATGTTTCGGAAAACTTAGGATCTTTAAATGTATCTTTCCAAAATTTTTCCGCATCCTTTGACAGTAACGTATTTTCAATTGAGGTTTTCACGTCCTCATGTTCTAATACCAATAACTCTTTAAACTCAGGATCCGAAAGCATTTTGCGCATGACTTTTTTGCCTTCTTCTGTTTGCATCGTATCGGTAATCATCTTTTTCGTTTCTTCATAGGACGGCGTACTTTGTTGCATACCGCATCCAGCTAATACTAAGACACCGATAACAATTATCCATTTCCTCATATTCAACCTCTTTTCTCGCACTGGCCTTTTCATGTATTGTTCACAATTTTGGCGAGAATATGTAGATAACTGTCCGTAAAATAGATTTTTTGTTTATTCGTTGATACAATTAAGCGAAGAACTCAAGAAAAACGGAGGATTTTTTGTTGTGACAATACGAAATTGGTTTATATTCTTCTTCAAGGCACTCGTAATTGGTGGGGTCGTTACTAGTGTACTTGGGTTAATGATTCGTTGGGAAGACGCATTTGCACCATATGTTTCAAGTGGTGAATACGGAGAGTTTGCAGCAAGTTTATTATGGTTTGCCTTTCTTGGGATGACGATGAGTGTCTTAAGTCAGATGGGATTTTTTGCGTATTTAACAATTCATCAATTTGGGGTTAACATTTTTAGAACCCTTACATTGTGGAACTGGGTGCAATTATTAATTATTGCAGTAGTTATTTTTGATTTGATTAAATTCCGTTTTATGCCACTTGCCAATTCAAAAGAGCAACTATTGTTATATTTAGGACTTTTAGCTGTACTTTTAACTTCAGGAGTAGTGGTCGCTTATTTTAAAGCCAAGTGGACAAAAAAACATGCTTTTATTTCTGCGTTATTTTTTATGGTAGTCATCACAACTCTAGAGTGGTTACCTGTACTAATGGTGGATGAAAAAGATGTGGACCGTTACGTTACATTGTTATTATTCCCATTATTGGCGGTAAATGCATATCAACTATTAAAACTGCCGAAATACAATGCAAAATCTGAAGTGGATCGACTTAAACTAGAAGAACGTCGTAAAATGCGAGCTCAAGCTGCCAA
>JBFGKX010000331.1:0-1849 GCA_041576455.1 Paenisporosarcina sp.
CGAGACAAGCTAGTCCCCACAGGCTCATCTGTCATAGACAGCTGAGCTGAGGAGGCTAGCGTTTCTTCCGCGGAAAGCGAAAGAAATAGCCGACCATCATCTTTTCAAATGAGTGCAAAAGATATGAATACGAATTTTTATCCTTTTATATTGATGATTATTCTTTTGTCTACAAGCTGAGGCGGCTGCACATTTTTGTGCAAGCCGCTTTTTGACTTTAGTATCCTGGTTTTTTAAGAATTTTAAAGATGTTTGTTTTGTAATCTTCCACACCTGGCTGATCAAATGGGTTGATTTCCATTAAATAAGCACTATATGCACACGAAACCATATAGAAGTATAGTAGGTAGCCAATATTTTCTTCATTCAGCTTATTAATAGAGAGTCCGATTTGTGGTACATCCCCAGCAAGATGAGCGCTAGATGTCGCTTTATAAGCGGCTAAATTAAATTCGTTTAATGTCAAGCCGCTTAAATAGTTTAGCTCATCGTCATTATTTTCTGCTTCGAAGACCGTTAGATCGGTATCCGCTTCTTCAATCATAAGGAAAGATTCGAACAGAATGCGTTGCCCATCTTGGATGTATTGACCAAGCGAGTGTAAGTCCGTAGAAAATGAAACGGACGTAGGGAAAATGCCTTGGCGTTCTTTGCCTTCACTTTCACCAAATAATTGTTTCCACCACTCTTGTAAGTACGTTAATTTAGGATCAAAGGTCGCTAAAATTTCAATTGAGAAGTCCAAATCGTATAAATGATTGCGAATGACAGCATATTGAATCGCTGTGTTTGAGGTCATGTCAAATTGTTGGAATGTTTTTTCAGCAGCTGCTGCACCTTTTATTAATTCCTCAATGGAATAGCCAGCCACGGCAATTGGGAGTAAGCCTACAGCTGTTAAAACCGAATAACGTCCACCAATGTCAGCAGGTACTTCGAAACGTTGATATCCTTTCTCCATCGATAAGTTCAACAATGCGCCTTTATCGGCATCAGTTGTCACAATGATTCGAGAAACTGCTTCTTCACCATAACGATCTTCCATGTATTTTTGAAGGAAACGAAACGCTAGCGCAGGTTCTGTCGTCGTACCAGATTTTGAAATAACATTTATCGTAACTTCCTTGTCGTCCAAGTATTTCATGAGGTTTAGTAAATATTCCCCACTCACTTGGTGCCCTGCGTATAGTACTTCCATATTTGAATGCGTGGTGAAGTGGGGGGTAAGCGCATCGATGACAGCTTTGGATCCTAAATACGAGCCACCAATACCAATTACAACTAAGACATTCGAAGTTTGTCGGATGCGGTCTGCGGTCTGTTGAATCTCTTGTATGTAGGAATCACTCATGCGACTTGCCCAATCGTGCCATCCTAAATATTCTGAGCCAAGACCCTTTTTGTTTTGCATGTTTTCATGAATGATGTTTAATTTTGCTTCTAGTTGCGGAGTGACTAGTTGTTGATAATCACCTGAATACGTTAATTGAATTGTCATGGAATTCTCCTTGTGTAAATGGTTTTCAGTTCGTTTATATTTTATCATGTTCTCGAGCGAGGGCAAATCTCACGGTCATGAATCGAGAGCAATTTGAAAAGTAATCATTTTCTATATATATTCCCACAAAAAAGAAGCGTGATGCATCAACGCTTCTTTTGCTCGTCATCTGTGGGTTTAGGATCAATTCTTTGAATGTCGTTTTTTAGTAAGAAATACGTAATGACACCAGAAACGATGGATCCACCAAACGAAATTAAGATTCGGGTGTTAAAGGGTATTTCCGAGTAATTTTTATTTAAATGCCACATTGCAAGGACGGCTACGACAACCATAATGGGAATAATAAAG
>JBFGKX010000332.1:0-1840 GCA_041576455.1 Paenisporosarcina sp.
CTATCCTGACTTCCAACCGTTAACGGAAGAACAAAAAGATGCTTTGAGCGATAAAGAGGTTGAACGTTGGGAAGAGAAATCAAAAAGTGGATTATTGCGAAATGATCCCATTTTAAAAAGTGCTTTACAAGATTTAAGACGCGCATTTATGGATCCTGTAGAAGGGATTGCAAATGGCAATCTTAACTTGCTTTCCCAAATTGGCATTAGTACCGGTTCGTACAAAGACGGTGGAAAACTGACGATTAATGAAGATAAGTTAAAAGAAGTCTTAACGAATAAGCCAGATGAAGTAATGCAACTTTTCACCAATAAAGTGGGGGGACAAGGCATTGGAGAACGCGTGTATCAAGGCTTAAATCATGTGGTCAAACGTTTAAGTGACCATGCGGGGAATCCAAATTTCCTTGTAGACAGCAGTGCGATTTCGAAACGAATTAATCAGATGAATCAAGACATCATGAAATGGCAGGACCGGTTGGTAATGGTGGAAGACCGTTACTGGAAGCAGTTCACTGCGATGGAGAAAGCGTTGAGCCAAATGAATTCACAAAGCACATGGATGCAGCAAAACATGTTCGGTGGTATGTAATGAATGCATACCAAAACATGTTAACAGAACTTCTTCAGCTTTCGGAGAATGTTTTAGGGCAAGCAAATGCGGTTTCTGTAGATATGAAAGAGAATGAAGCTGGGCAATTGGAAACATTGCTATCCCTCTATGAACAGAGACAACTAGTAATAACCGAATTGAACTCCTACATACAGGAAACGGAGTTTCGTTGGACGGATGAAGATCGTGAAGTCATTCGTCAATTAAAAACATATGAAGACATGTTGCAACCATTGATGAATGGCTTGTATCAATCTTTCTTAACACAAATAAACAGGGTCAATCAAACGAAACAAGCCTCTAAAAAGTTTGGAAATACCTATCAACAACCGCTTACAGATGGTTCGTTTTTTGATCAACGAAAGTAAATTCAAGGGGGACGTACGATGTCAATTATTAATCCATATCAAACGTATCAACAAAATTCTGTAATGACAGCTTCTCCACAAGAGCTTACACTGATGTTATATAATGGTTGTTTAAAATTTGTAAAAATTTCAAAAAAAGCAATGATTGAAGAAAAACTTGTTGAAAAAAATAAAAATATTATTAAGGCTCAGGCGATTATTAGTGAGCTACAATCTACGTTAAATCAAGAGGTTGAAATTTCAGCAAGTATGGCGCAATTGTATGAATATATGTATACTCGTTTATTTGAGGCAAATATGAAAAATGATTTGGAAATTTTAGAAGAAGTGGAAGGCTATGTGATTGAACTTCGCGATACATGGAAGCAAGCCATGGAGCTTGTGAAGTAACAACTGACACTTTATGAGACATGTAAGTGTAACTAAATAACATTAGCTCTATTTTTGAGGGATGTTCCCTCTGTTATATTTTGAACGGAAATGAGGGTACTGAAGTGGATAAGACATCATGGGGAGGCATCATACTAGGCTTTGGCGTTTTAGTCGGCGGCATGGTCTTAAAAGGCTCTGACCCAATTGCTTTATATAATCCTGCGGCGCTAGTGATTATCTTTGGCGGAACTGGGGCCTGTATACTAGTCGCGTTCCCAATGGATGAAGTGAAGAAAATTCCGAGCTTATTTAAGGTAATTTTTGCGGATTCGAAAATCACTCCTTTGAAACAATTAATTCCGTTATTCACAGAGTGGGCAACGCTTGCACGAAAAGAAGGTCTTTTAGCGTTAGAAGAACGAGCAGAAACGGTCGAAGATCCATTTTTGCAACGGGGCTTAAAAATGGTTGTTGATGGACAATCTCA
>JBFGKX010000333.1:0-1830 GCA_041576455.1 Paenisporosarcina sp.
AAAATACTGTGGCCACCACGTTCCCTACGATAAAAATAGTTCGATCCGACGGCCACAATAAATAGAGAATTGTTGATAGTGGGAACAAGATAAGGCCATACTGCATCACAATGAACCAGTATGACCCAATCATACTAAAATACTTAAACCTATGATTGAACTTGCCAATCACGTATCCAAATGCGCTAATAAACCAAACAACACCGAATAACAAAGGGTGAATCGGGAAGTTCCAAGTTTGAAGCCATTGATATGTGTTAAAGCCAAAATAAAAAATAAGGAGTGCATAAATTGCAAGGAATAAAGTGCCCATACTGATTCTTTTCAACATTTCAGTTCACCTTTCCATCTTCCGTTCGGTCATATCGAATGGTAAATGCTACTTTCACTTCAGATTTTGCTGGTACAGGTACATTTAATTGAATTTCTCCATTTTTCCGTTTCCAATCATGCGTTGATTCGACCACATCAAAGATGCGATATCTAGTTCCGTGATTAACAATCAGCTCAATTGAATCATCTTTTTGGTTGCGAATGCGATATTCCACTTCTTCAAACTCAAAACCATCTCTTTTATATTCAGCGACGATCGCATTTTCAACTGTAATGTCAAAGGCTTCGCCAGACTTAATTCTCACGATTTCATCTACAGCTGTATGAGATATCCTGTCTTCTCCAATAAATTCAGGGGAACCATCTTTTAAATTTTCTTGATACAGCTTAAATCGTCCTTTTGGAAGTGGAAGACCGAGACCATTTTCCACTGAGTTTTTAAACGTAAAATATACAGTTGGATGATTACGATAGGCATCTACTTCATAGACCTTTTCAGATGGAACCTGATTGGCTGATAGAAGCTGAACTTGCTTTTGTTGGCGATCTTTTATCGTCACTTTATCAGGATAGGTGTATAAATGATAGTCTCCAAATGTTTGGTGTTCTGGTTGAAAATCAGTCGCTTCTTCTTGTGAATAAAAAATCTGTTTCTGCAATCTTTCTGGAGCTCTACTTACGGTGCCGGCCATTAATTTGAGCACCGCATCGTGATACGTCATGCCCGAGTTATTTGTTAACGTTACCCACGCCATTAAATCAAATTTATCTTCTCGAATTTGAGCGATATAATCGACATCCCATTTAAGTCCGCGTGTTAAATACGTTACGCGTGTATCTTCAGCGGTCTGTTGTCGAATGCGCCAAACAAGGGCGGGCTTCAGGGTGAGCTCATCCTTAAATTCAGGCAATCGAATCTCACCTGTTGCATCCAGAACAATTTCTTGTGTTTGTAAATCTTCTAAGACCAACCCACTTTGAGCACTTAGCAATCGATATCTTTTTTCTACATTCGTTTCTTTATCAACGAGCTTGATTTCGTGACCTACATACTTTTCGAGCAATTTATATTTGTCTACTAAGTCGTATTCATAGTTTAGCTCGGCAACTTGGAATCCTTTGACTTGGATTGAATTGGATTCGATCAATTGTGGGACATCTAAATAATAAATGATGGGATCATCTGAGAGTGGAGGGATTGTACGAATTTCTCGAACCAATGCGAAGCCATCGTTGTAAACCGTCAACATTAACTCTTTGGTTAAACTTGCAGACATCTTGGTCGGCATAAAAGGCTCCTTCTCAATGTTTTTGAAAGTATACCATAATATGCAGGGTTTCTTAATGCGGTACGATGCTTGTATGTAGATTGGGTTATGGTGAGGGATTATACAGTATGAACCCTTATCTTTGTATAGCATGATTGTTGGTATCCGCTCCAACGAACTTTCATGTTCCAAAGCTAGCACAGCGATGCAGAAACAGAAATAGGAACAG
>JBFGKX010000334.1:0-1796 GCA_041576455.1 Paenisporosarcina sp.
ACATAATTGCAGTTGTAGATTCTTTTGATGCGATGACGACCAATCGTCCTTATCGGGATGCTTTGACGGTGGATCAAGCAATTGAAGAAATTATAAAAGGCAGAGGCTCACAGTTTCACCCGCAAGTCGTCGATGCATTTCTACAATTACTTCATGACCAGCAATTTAAATGGAGATAGTAATGACCTTGGCGTTTACAAACGGTTTTTTAAAAAAGATGGCTTTACTTCAGATGGGGTAAAGCTTTTTCTTGTTGAACTTTGAAACGGAAAAGGGGATTTTAAAAGGAGCTTCCTATATGTTGGAACAAAATAGATGAAGAAAATAGGAGGTAGACGACTAAAATGAAAGAATTGTATGTTTATCACCTTGTTACTCGGAAAAAAATGAGTGTAGGGCAAATTATCAACTTTGACAAGAAACAAATAACACCTTATATAGCTGCTTCTTTGAAAGGGAACAACTGAATTCACAGGGCGAAGACTTTATTCAGATTTTGCAAGGTCATTATACTAATGACGGATTGACCTTAAATAAAGAAAATGACGAAGTAGTTATTAAGTATGCAGATCAAACAATCAGAGCGATTCGAGAAATGATAGTAGAAATGGTAAGACTACAAGAATATCCAGATTATCCGTCAAGAATGTCTTGTTTATATGCTACAAAAGATTATGAAGATGTTTTGAAATGGAAAGAATTATTCGATTCGTATAATCGGAAGGTTTTGCAGATTGTTAAACTTAGAGTTATTGGGAATACTTTTGAAGGTGATGGAAATCTTTTACCAAAGAATAATGCGGCAACTTTCTCTCGCAAAATTGATCAAGCTAGAGAATATTGGCTGGGTAATGTAAAAAGTGAGTTTCCTGAAACCCTAATTGACGGGAAAATCGAAGTGATAGAAATAATTGATGATTTCACAGCTTGAAAATTTTACAGACCTATAAGAGTCTTTTAACGCTGACGAGATATTCAGAAATTGGAGCTTCTAGAGATTGTTCATATAAAGAGTTTGTAAACACCAAATACAATAACACAAGATCTGTGGATAGATATAAAAACAGTAGCGAAAAGGATCTTCTCGCTACTGTTTTTGTGTGGTTAAATTTACTTTAATCAATTAATTTCATAATTCTCTTTCGTAACGAAACATGAAGTTTTATTTGATTTCTTTAAATAGTTTGTTCAGTGTAGCGGAAGGTGACGACTCCGGCGGAATTAGCGGGTCCAGTGAGACCCCGCAGTGAGCATAGCGAATGAGGAGGCTCACGGACCGCCCGCGGCAAGCGTCCACCTGAATCGTAAATGGATAATGTTTACTATAAATAAACGTTTACACATTTTTTAAATAAACGTTTACACATTTTTTAAATAAATGTTCACTTTACTAAAGAGAATGTGAATATGTGAATTGATTTACTTCTTTAGTTCACCTAAGGTGCCAAGCAAGTGTAAGTTACCTTTTCTGACGTTTTCTATTAAATACACTTTCGTTTCATCTGAAAGTGATTTTGGAGCCATGAAAGAGTTACTTTGCGATTCTTCTTTGTCGGTAACAAGGGAGAAAGGATCGAATACTGTATTTAAAATCATATAAATAGATTCATCGTCCACATAAACCAACGTGCTATCAGGTTCTATGCCATAAAAGATATTTTCCGTTTTTGCTTGAAAGGATATTCCAGTATCCGCATCATTGTGATTAACACTAGAGAGTTTGATATCAGCTATTTTGATTTCATTTAATGGAACTTCGACACCCGTATTATAGCTTTTAGATAGCAGGTACACAT
>JBFGKX010000335.1:0-1702 GCA_041576455.1 Paenisporosarcina sp.
ACAACCACAGCAAATATAAAAGTGATTGTTACTCAGGAGGTAACCTTATGAAAAAACGTGCTCATTTTATTATGCACGGAGATGTACAAGGTGTAGGTTTTCGTTTTCTAGCAAAACAAAAAGCGAATGAACTTCATTTAAGAGGATATTGTCGAGGTTACGAACAAAATGAAATCGTAATGGAACTCGAAGGTGAAGAAGAACAATTGGACTTATTCGTAGCGTACATTCAAAAAGGAGTTTCACCTTTAGCATCTATCACATCCTATTCTGTAACTTTCTTTGACGATGTAAAAGGATATCGTACAATGGAAACTGATATTGTCTGAAGGAATACTGTCAAAACGAAACCTTTTAAGTCTTCATACGTAATTATATATAGGACTAAACAAGGAGGTATTCAACATGCTAAATGTTGCTTATTTTATAATACGACATCTAATAAGCTTCCCACTATTCATTACCTCTTGGATTTCTCTCCAACTAGGTGCTAATTTAAACTTGTTTATAGCTGGTTTAATTTCAGCTGGTGTTTATGCACTGTCAGTGAATGTTATTAAAAGTGTTCAATCAAGGCTTATTATAAAGAAATACAATATGACATTGTCTGAATATAAACATGTTCAACAACAATTGAAGGAAGCCAAGTTAAAATTAAATAAACTAAACGGATATTTCATTAAAGTTAGATCGATACGGGCTTTTAAACAATTATTTGAAATGAATCGCTTAGCAAAGCGGATTTTCCAAATTGTTCGGACAAACCCCAAGAAATTCTATCATGTGGAACCATTTTTTTATGCTCATTTAGAAAGCGCTGTAGAACTTACAGAAAAGTATACTTTACTTGTTTCTCAACCTGTAAAAGCACCTGCAGTTCAGATTGCTCTTCAAGATACAAGAGAAACTTTACTTGAATTAAATCAAGTTATGGAAAACGATTTACATCAAGTATTAGCTTCAGATATCGAACATTTAAAAATGGAGCTAGACTTTGCAAAGATATCAATCGCAAAACATGAAAAACCTTTAATGTTGAAAGGAGATTTATCGCATGACAGAAAATCAAACGGCTTCTAAGCCTTTAAAAACAATGGATGATCTTTTGGACTCCCCATTTGACCTACAACCGACATTACAAAAAGAAGTATCAAATCAAGAAGAACAACGTGTTTCCTTTTTAGAAAGACTTTCAGATGAAGAGCAAGAAAAAGCAAAGGTTCTCGCTTCTCAAATTCCAGCAGGTAATTATGAAGCAGTTTTAACCTATGGTACAAATGCACAAACCGAATTGTCACGTTTTTCTCACCAAATGCTAGATCATGTCCAAAAACAAGATATAGGGCCAGTTGGTGACATTTTAAAAGATTTGATGAATAAGTTAACTCAACTTAATCCTGAAGAATTAACCACTAAAAAGAAGTCTGGAATTAAACGGTTGTTTGGAAAAGTATCTCGCTCCGTTCAAGAGCTAATGACTAAATACCAAAAATTAAGTACTCAAATTGACCGCATTGGTATTCAATTAGAACATTCAAAACGTGGCTTGATCGAAGATGTCCATATGTTAGACAAATTATATGATCAAAACAAAGCCTATTTCCAAGCACTCAATATTTATATTGCCGCTGCGGAGATTAAACGGGATGAAATCGTGAATGAAATTATTCCAGTACTTCGTCAAAAAGCTGAGGCATCCTCT
>JBFGKX010000336.1:0-1694 GCA_041576455.1 Paenisporosarcina sp.
AAAACAATTACAATCTGGTAGTAAAGAACTTTCTACTGGACTTGCTGGTGGAGCAGATGAAATTGCTCAAATTCAAGTAACAGATGCGAATATTGCGATGTTTTCTAATCCAGTGGGCTTAAGTGGTGAAACAGTAAATGGATTGAATTATTATCGTGATTCTACAGCTCCATATATACTTTCACTTGCTCTATTTGTAGGTATTCTAATCTTATCTTTTGTTATTGATTTCAAAAAGCCAGTAGTAACACCTGGTTCAGCTTATAGTTGGTATGCAAGTAAATTAATGAACTTATCAATTTTTGCAATCGCACAAGGATTACTCGTATCATTATTTTCCTTGTTCTTCTTACAGCTACAAGTAGACAGTGTGGTTACATTTGTCTTATTCTCTGTCTTTACGAGTTTGACATTTATGGCGATTGTTTTCTTCTTGGTTGTAGTGGGTGGAAACGTTGGCCGTTTTGTAGCACTAGCATTCCTAGTCTTACAACTGTCAACGACAGGCTCAAATCTTCCAATTCCAATGTTGCCTGAAAACTTACAATCATTAAGTAAATTCTTACCTTTGACGTATTCAAATGCAGGTTTTAAATCCATCATTTCTTTAGGAGATACGAGCTTTTTATTAGCAAATGTATTCGTCTTATTCATGTTCTTAGTAGGGTTTGCCCTTTTAACATTAGTAGCATTCCTATTCTTCTACAAAAGAGGACACGCACAAGTTGCTGTTGTTGTGTAAATAACGGTTTATTATAATGAAAACCCCTGTTGGAAAATATTTTTCCAACAGGGGTTTTTCACTATTATGGAATTGAAGAATTTATTTACACTTTAATATATATTAGTCCCAAAGAATTTCCCATTTGCGTTCTTCAGCAATACTTCTTAACCGATTTTCAGGTCGAACTGCAACTGGATTGCCAACTAGCTCTAAAACACTAATATCTGAAATGCTATCGCCATAAGCTGTGCTATTTTCCCAATCGATTTCATACCCATCAAGCGCTTGATCAATCATCATATTCTTTCTAATACCTTGAATGTGGAAGATTTCGTTAGCTGTATCTAGGCTACCATTTGAATAGGGAATTTCTGTACCGATTACTTGATGAACGGCATATTCTTTTGTCACTTCATTTAGCATGGTTGTGAAAGCCCCTGAAACGACTAAGACATGATCACCATCAATTAGGTGCTTCTTTAAACGTTCAACAACAGTTTGATTTAGATCTTTGCTCATTCCATTCGACATTTCAATGAAATACGCTTCTAATTCTTCTTGAGACAAATCTTTTAAGGCATTTAAATAGACTTGCATTGATTTCGCCTTCATCTTACCTTCAGGATAAAGCTTCATTTTGTATGCTAAGTATGGTTTCATTAATGCTTTATAAAATTTTTTATATTTAGAGGAATGGACCGGGTGTTCTTTTAAGTAGTTCATCATCAATGTGTATGTTTCTTGAGGATACAGTGTACCGTCAAAGTCGAATATTGCTACGCGCATGGATTATTCACTCCTGTTCTATTGCTTTATTTTACCATGAATAAACTTTACCAGCCAATAGATATAAGGGAGGGGGAGTGATTTTCTACTCCTTCTATTTGAAGAGACTGGTTGGCGGTAGAAGTAAATGAAAGAAAAAAATGAAGTAATACTATTAATATCTAATGAATTTTAAAAACAGCTT
>JBFGKX010000337.1:0-1646 GCA_041576455.1 Paenisporosarcina sp.
AAAAAAGCAGGTTGGCACTTTTCAAAGTAGCCAATCTGCTGATTTAGATAAACACCTTAAATTTCAATTTCATCGGTGTCACAATTAATTTGTTGTCACAAGATGAAAACGTTTAAATCCGACAAAATGTTTTTGCCAATAGGAATTGTCTAATTTTGTTAGCTCAACACCTCTTGAACTCGCGTGCACAAATTCATTATTCCCCATATAAATCCCCATATGAGAAATGCCGATTTTATATGTATCTTTAAAGAATACGAGATCTCCTACTTCAGGAAGGAGGACTTTACTTGACTCTTTAAAATAATCCTCACTGCTCATGCGCGCTAGTTTGAGTCCTGCCATTTGGTGAACGTAATGAATAAAACCACTACAATCAAATCCTATTGGAGTGGTTCCACCAAATGCATATGGTGTGCCAATAAATACGGGTACTGCTGAGGCAATGCTTGCATATATGGCTTGTCCTTGTGGAGTGACAGGGCCTGCAATTGGTTCAATGATTACTTGTTTTTTCATAAAGATGGCCGACTTTTTTAATTGTGCCATAGATGATATATGTGTTTTTTTGAAATTCGTAGCATCTGCACTAGGAACGAAAACCGTACTAAATGTTGCCAAAAACAGACACAGGATTAACAGTATTTTAGTCAATATTTAAATCCTCCAATTCTAGCTGTCTTGATAATATCATAGATATATTAGAAAATTCAGTCAATCTTTTTCTAATAATTACTACAAATTTAGTCATTATTAATCACCTCTTATTGCCCGGGAAATATTTGGTGTGAATTGTCAGTTAAGGGTCGAAAAATAAGAGTCTTTGAGACTTCTATTATTATTGATACACCTTAAAAGAATTACGTCCATTGCGTTTTGTATCATACATTGCCATGTCAGCTTCTTTCAAAAGCACTTGAAGTTCTTTGCCAGGCTCCATATAAGTCATACCAACACTCGCAGAAATGGATATTACATGTCCATCAATTTCAAATGGCATGCGATTAAATGTATTGATTAAGCGAAGAGCAGTTTCAGTCGATTCAAACATTTCCCAGGAGGAAACTGGAACAAATAAAACAAATTCGTCCCCCCCAATTCGAGCAACGATACTGTTTTGCGGTGATTGTTCGACTAACATTGCAGCGACTCGCTTTAGCAGTTGATCTCCTATATCATGGCCAAATGTATCATTGATTTGTTTAAAATGATCCAAATCTACATAAAGCAAGCTAAATTGTTGATTTTTCATTGCATTGTCCATCATACTTTGCTCAAAAAAACCTCTTATAAATAGAGGATTATATAAACCGGTTAAATGGTCATGTAGCATTTGGTCTTCTAACATAATTGTTTGACTGAGTAGTGAACTAAGTGTTTTAATGAGCCTCACATCATAAGCGGAAAACTCATATGGCCTCGTATCAAAGGCACAAATAGTGCCAAATATTTCACCGTTTTGATGAAATATAGGTGCTCCTAAAAAGCATCCGTTTCCTACCTTTCGTGTCACAGGATGGTGCAAGGTTAAGGGATTAGTTTTTAAGTCCGTGATGACGATTGGTTCAAATTCATTTTCCACCACTAATTTACATAAAACGTCTTTAAATGGTGTGGTTTCTCCTTCGTGAAGCAATTGTGCTTTA
>JBFGKX010000338.1:0-1615 GCA_041576455.1 Paenisporosarcina sp.
GAAGTTCACTGAAGGAGCTTTCAAAACTTGGGGTTACGAAGTAGCTGAACAAGAATTTGCTGAGCAGACTTTCACATGGAACCAATACGATCAAATTAAAGCTGATAAAGGTGCAGAAGCTGCTGATAAAGCACAAGCAGACGCATTAGCAGCAGGTAAAATTTTAGTAAAAGATTCAATTGCTGATATCTTCTTACAACAAATTTTAACTCGCCCAAGCGAATTTGATGTTGTTGCTACAATGAACTTAAATGGAGATTATATTTCGGATGCATTAGCTGCTCAAGTAGGTGGTATCGGGATTGCTCCAGGAGCTAACATTAACTACTTAACTGGACATGCAATTTTTGAAGCTACACATGGTACAGCTCCTAAATATGCTGGATTAGATAAAGTAAATCCTTCTTCTGTCATCCTTTCAGGTGTATTAATGCTTGAACACCTTGGATGGAACGAAGCGGCTAAATTAGTAATGGACTCTATGGAGAAAACAATTTCTTCTAAAGTTGTAACATATGACTTTGCACGTTTAATGGATGGTGCTACAGAAGTTAAGTGTTCTGAGTTCGCTGACGAATTAATCAAAAACCTATAAGAGTTGTTTGAAGGCGTTGTGTCCCAGTGGCACAACGCTTTTACTTTTAGGGGCAATAAACTTAGGCATGCTAAAAGTAGGTAGAATTAATCATAATTAGGTATACTTTGTTAGAAGGATTCTGTTATTCTCATTACCTAAGTAAAAAGGAGTGTATTCTGATGACAATGAAACGTAAAAAAATATCAGTAATCGGTTCAGGATTTACAGGGGCTACTACAGCATTCTTACTTGCTCAAAAAGAATTAGGAGATGTTGTTTTAGTTGATATTCCTCAAATGGAAAACCCAACGAAAGGTAAAGCTCTTGATATGTTAGAAGCTGGTCCTGTTCAAGGTTTTGACGCTACTATTATTGGTACTTCTAACTACGAAGATACAAAGGATTCAGATATCGTAATCATCACAGCTGGAATTGCTCGCAAACCTGGAATGAGCCGTGACGATTTAGTTCAAACAAACCAAAAAGTGATGAAAACTGTGACGAGTGCAATTGTCAAGCACTCTCCAAATACAACCATTATTGTATTAACCAATCCCGTTGATGCAATGACATATACAGTTTATAAAGAATCAGGATTCCCGAAAGAGCGTGTAATTGGACAATCTGGTGTACTTGATTCAGCGCGTTTTAGAACTTTTGTAGCTCAAGAATTAAACTTATCAGTTAAAGACATTACTGGATTTGTTCTGGGAGGACATGGGGACGACATGGTTCCACTAGTACGTTATTCATATGCAGGAGGAATTCCTCTAGAAACATTAATCCCATCTGAGCGTTTAGCTGCTATCGTGGAAAGAACTCGAAAAGGTGGAGCTGAAATTGTAAATCTACTTGGAAATGGTTCAGCCTACTACGCTCCAGCAGCTTCAATTGTTCAAATGGCTGAAGCAATTCTTAAAGACCAACGTCGAGTGTTACCATCTATCGCATACTTGGAGGGTGAATATGGGTTAGAAGGTATTTACTTAGGGGTACCAACAATTCTTGGTGCAGGCGGAATTGAGGAAATTATTGAGC
>JBFGKX010000339.1:0-1586 GCA_041576455.1 Paenisporosarcina sp.
CATGTACTGGATGACCTCAATGCGATGACATCTGGTGTCAAACTGGTGTTGCCACAATTATACAAACAAAATTTTTAAAATTAACTTCGATATCGCACCAGATTATCAATTAATTGTGTACGAATGGACGCGTCACATCTGCGAATATCGCTTGCATACGTACTTTGAAAAAAAAGCCGCATCCCTCAATTCCCACTCAAAAACCCCTTCATCATTTAATCGATGAAGGGGTTTTACATCTTCTGTATTTCCTTTGCTGTTTTTCTCAACTTGTGATGCGATTGTACGTCTTCAGTTTTTGTAAATAAAAATTCTCCGCTTCTTCCCGGCTGCCAATTAAATAATCTTCCTGTGTAATGCGCCTTGCTGATAAAATGCCTTTTGCTTTTACGCCTGGCATAAGTTGGGCGTCTGTGATGACATCCAATAACGTGTACTCACCGGGCTTGATTAAGTGCCTAGCAACACTCACTTCTTTACGTAAGCCAACGTGGCCATATCTCATTATCACCTTCCAGTAAGACCATTCCATCGTTCTCCACTCCCTTTCCGTAGGTAATGTGAAACGTTTTATCTGTGCTGAATGCAGTTTGAATTTTCAGTCTTCTCGTTTAAGAATATTCTAATACCCCCTTAGCAAGAACCTTTTCAATAAAATTCACCTGTTTTTCGTTCATCTGAGTCGTCACCATATTACATGGTTCGACAAGGAGTAAGGTGTTTTCAATTGTTTTATTCTCTTGCATGCAGGTGAAGAGCAGCCGAAATTGCATCTTCGGCTGCTTTTTGTCCATAAAGAATGTGTCGATTCATTCGTCTAACCAATTCAAGACGTTACGTGTGTACTGGTTTTCAGGGAGAAACGACGAGGTAGCCAGAGGACTTAAAAAACGCTGATTGTCGGATTGCTTGTTTGCTTAGTTTATTTAAAAAAATTGAAGGATTCACACGTTGGAATTCCTAGTAATTCAGCGGGTACAAATACCTAAATTTTCTGAATTTTAACGTTAATATGTTAGAAGCTTTAGTACCCCTATCCTATTAAAATTCTTCCTATATATAGAGAGAATAATTCTTGTCGTAAATCCGATAACAATGTCTATTAATAATCTCTTTAATGTTGTATGATGAAAAAATAGATAGATACTGTTGGCTCATTATTTTTTACTTAGGAGAGGTGTTAGATGATATTAAAAAGTTCTTCAGATTATCAAGGCATTATTGAATATCTACAGATATACAATCTGAAAAAAAACATCAAAGATCAACTAACATTGATTAACCCTCTCGTAGGTAAAAAAGAACATGATGTAAAGGTTCATATGAACAAAGCTTTAGGGACTGGAATAATCACGAAAAATGAAGCCGAGTTTTTAGAAATTAAAATGGCTTTAGGTCGTATGTGCTTGGATTTAGAACAAGTATTAGATGGCGTGTATGTGACGATGTTGTTCTATGATCGAGAGCGGAACTTCGCTTTTCATGGTGCTTGTCCAAGTGCCCCTGTCGAATTTTTCGACTTTTTTAATGTAATTAATCAACAAGGTCTTTTGAATGAAGATTGTGCTTCTTGTGGAAGAGCTGTC
>JBFGKX010000340.1:0-1549 GCA_041576455.1 Paenisporosarcina sp.
ACTTTCACATGGAACCAATACGATCAAATTAAAGCTGATAAAGGTGCAGAAGCTGCTGATAAAGCACAAGCAGATGCATTAGCAGCAGGGAAAATTTTAGTAAAAGATTCGATTGCTGATATCTTCTTACAACAAATTTTAACTCGCCCAAGCGAATTTGATGTTGTTGCTACAATGAACTTAAACGGAGATTATATTTCTGATGCATTAGCTGCTCAAGTTGGTGGTATCGGGATTGCTCCAGGAGCAAACATTAACTACTTAACTGGACATGCAATTTTTGAAGCTACTCATGGTACAGCTCCTAAATATGCTGGATTAGATAAAGTAAATCCTTCTTCTGTCATCCTTTCAGGTGTATTAATGCTTGAACACCTTGGATGGAACGAAGCGGCTAAATTAGTAATGGACTCAATGGAGAAAACGATTTCTTCTAAAGTAGTAACATATGACTTTGCACGTTTAATGGATGGTGCTACAGAAGTTAAATGTTCTGAGTTCGCAGACGAATTAATCAAAAACCTATAAGAGTTGTTTGAAGGCGTTGTGTCCCAGTGGCACAACGCCTTTACTTTTTGGGGCAATAAACTTAGGCATGCTAAAAGCAGGTAGATTTTATAATAATTAGGTATACTTTGTTAGAAGGGATTCTGTTATTCTCTTTACCCAAGTAAAAAGGAGTGTATTCTGATGACAATGAAACGTAAAAAGATTTCAGTAATCGGTTCAGGATTTACAGGGGCTACTACAGCATTCTTACTTGCTCAAAAAGAATTAGGAGATGTTGTCTTAGTTGATATTCCTCAAATGGAAAACCCAACGAAGGGAAAAGCTCTAGATATGTTAGAAGCTGGTCCTGTTCAAGGTTTTGATGCTAATATTATTGGTACTTCTAACTACGAAGATACAAAGGATTCAGATATCGTAATCATCACAGCTGGAATTGCTCGTAAACCAGGAATGAGCCGTGACGATTTAGTTCAAACAAACCAAAAAGTGATGAAAATTGTGACAGGTGAAATTGTTAAGCACTCTCCAAATACAACTATTATTGTATTAACCAATCCCGTTGATGCTATGACTTATACAGTTTATAAAGAATCAGGATTCCCTAAAGAGCGTGTAATTGGACAATCTGGTGTACTTGATTCAGCACGTTTTAGAACTTTCGTAGCTCAAGAATTAAACTTATCAGTTAAAGACATTACTGGATTTGTTCTGGGCGGACATGGGGACGACATGGTTCCACTAGTACGTTATTCTTATGCTGGAGGAATTCCTTTAGAAACATTGATTCCATCTGATCGTTTAGCTGCTATCGTGGAAAGAACTCGAAAAGGTGGAGCTGAAATTGTGAATCTACTAGGAAATGGCTCAGCCTACTACGCTCCAGCAGCTTCAATTGTTGAAATGGCTGAAGCAATTCTTAAAGACCAACGTCGAGTGTTACCATCTATCGCATACTTGGAGGGTGAATATGGGTTAGAAGGTATTTACTTAGGGGTACCAACAATTCTTGGTGCAGGCGGAATTGAGGAAATTATTGAGC
>JBFGKX010000341.1:0-1526 GCA_041576455.1 Paenisporosarcina sp.
GCGCTAAGATCCTCATGTCCATTCCATAAAGTTGAAATGGGAATGGACACCGTGCCAATTGTTACACCGAAAATAATGGACAAGATCAGTGCGCTAGCTGATATTACATAGGCACCTAAATGTTTACTCACCAAAAGCCTCAGGGTAAACGGCCTTTGCTAAAATTTCTAGACCTTCTGCAAGGCGCGGTCCCATTCGGCCGGTTATATCCGCATCGACATCAACCACAGCTTTCTTTTGGATGGCGCTGACATTTGCAAACCCATTTCGATTTAATACTAATTGAGTAGCATCCGGTGTAAATGCTCCGTAAGTTGTGACAATGACATCTGGATTTCGTTTAACAATTTCTTCTGGGTCTAATTTCACCCAACCTTCCATGTCAGAAATTAGGTTTTCGGCATTGATTATGGTTAGCATTTCATTCATAAATGTGTTGCCAGCAGGAGAATAAATTTCAGGCTCTGGCGAAATTTCTACTAGAACTTTCTTTTTAGTGTCCACTGTTGCCACTTTTGCTTGCACCTCTTGTACCTTTGCTTTCATCTCTTCGACGATTTCGAATGCTTCGGTAGACTTATCAGTGATTTCCCCAATAACTTCAATTGTTTCATATGTTGCTTCAAATGTTTCGGCGTTTGCCACCGTGTATACTTGGATGCCCGCATTGCGAAGCTGTTCCAAACCTGCATCCCATGTTCCAAGTGCTGATTCATGTGCTAGAACTAAGTCTGGATTTAAACTAATTATTTTTTCAACATTAAATGTCATTCCGCCAATTTTTTCTGTTGAAGTAGCCTCTGTCGGATAGTTGTCATAATCAGAAACACCCACTATTTCTTCGTTTAATCCGAGGGCAAATAATATTTCCGTATTGCTTGGAATCATTGAAACAATTGCTTTTGGAGCTTCTTTTAATGTAACTTCATAGTTTGTAACGTCTGTAAAGGTTTGCGGAAATTGTGATGCCTCTGTTTGCGTTTCTTTGCTAGATGTTTCGTGGTCAGTTGGTATCGCTTCTTCTTGACCACAAGCTGTCAAAAGAATCGCGGTAACCGCCATTGCTACCCATAAATGCCAAATCTTCTTCATCGTTATTTCCTCCTCAACTTGTTGTGCAAATGTGTCTTAAAACAAAAAAAATCCTCCGCATAAATGTCGGAAGATGGGTGGTTGAATATTGGCCACTGCTAATTAAAGCATGCGTCGATTCACACCATTCCTATCCTCGTAGGCTTGCGGGTGTAGCACACGTAGGCAGGTCTCCTGGCTTGTGATCTATGGACTCGCGCGTCTTCCCAAAGCCTTATTGCTTCAGTGACATGATGCGCTTTCCTCTCACATACAGTGGCGGGACCGCGTCGGAATTGAACCGACTTCCCTTTTAACTCTGCGATTGAAGCAGAGCACCTTCGTGGTTAAACTATGTAATTCCATTTCATTATACAGGATTTATTGTGCGTGTCGAGAAGGGATTTAGCTTTTTTTACTCGGGAAGGATTATCACGACTATAAGGGTATTTATA
>JBFGKX010000342.1:0-1465 GCA_041576455.1 Paenisporosarcina sp.
CCAAAGGACGATACATTTATGAAGTAATTGCAGATTGGTCCAATGGTCATGTAAGAGGTGAAGTCTCATACACGTTTGTAGTTGAGGTTAAAGAATAGAAATTTTGGAGGTTACTATGAAATATTTCATGCTGTTTTTATTGTCATTGCTTGTCTTTCTAATCATCTTTACATCCCTAGGATACTTAAAGAACGATTTATGGTTTTTATTTATCTATGGATTCCAATGGGTTACGGAATTTATACTGCCTTGGGTAATTGTATTCCTACTTATATTCATCGCAAAAAATACGGTCAACGGTAAAGAATAGGAGGAGTTTTTTTGAAAAGTCCAATATTAAATCAAATCGGAACTGTTTTCATTCCTGTAAGTGAAATTGATAAAGCGAGGGACTGGTATTGTGACCTTCTAGGTATACAAGCTAACGGAAACATCCAGTTTGGACATATTTTTGTGATACCCATGAATGGAACGGGGATCGTATTAGACAGCAAAATTTATTCGCCAGATAAGGTAATAAAAACACCGTTGTTTCATTTCAACACAGAGAATATTGAAGAAGCGTTTAAGTATATGAAGGAAAAGAACATTGATTTACTATCTGAAATTGAACATAACCACTATTTTAACTTTGCCGACCCAGACGGAAATCATTTGATGATTTGTAAATGTTAATAGTTTTCGAAGCATTAAAATTAAAAGGAGGATTAACTAATGGTTCGGTTTTTACTAGCTTTCGGTTAAATAGTCTTTGTGAGTAGCTTAATCTTCATGGTGATGAATTTTGTTGGAGAATATGATGGGCAGGCTTGTATTGTTTCGATATTTGGGATGTTGAACGCTAGTATAGCCATTTGCGTTTCTGAAATTTTGAATAAAGTAAATGCCATTAGTAAGGCTTAAATCTAGTAAAGTTTAATGCAATGGGTGATATGAAGATTGTGAGGAGCTCTGTCCTCAAAGGGGGGATTTATTCCACATGCCATTAATAAAACACGAAATTTATATAGCAGCACCTACCCATGTTTGTTTTGATCTTGCTAGAAACATTCAAGTACATATGGAAACCACATCAAAAACAAAGGAAAGAGCAATTGGTGGAATAACTGTAGGATTGATTGAGTTGGGTGAAAGCGTTACGTGGGAAGCGGTGCATTTAGGAATAAAACAAAAGTTGACTGCGAAGATTACTGAAATGGAAAAGCCATATCGATTTACGGATGAAATGGTAAAAGGCACATTTCATTCGTTTAAACATACACACGAATTTATAGAACGTGGAACGGGGACTGTCATGAAGGATGAGTTTGCATACATTTCACCACTCGGCATATTAGGCAAACTGGCCGATCGATTATTCCTAGAGAAATACATGCAGGCATTTATTGTGAATCGAGCTTTAGCATTAAAAGAAATAGCAGAGAAAATGCAGGCAAATTAATTAATTGCATATGTGAGGTGATCG
>JBFGKX010000343.1:0-1447 GCA_041576455.1 Paenisporosarcina sp.
GCCACGGGTGGTTCATTAATCCCAAGAACACACGCTCCTTCACATGGGGCTGGGCAAGCTGCGCCTGTGAATTCTGGGAAGTTATTCATTTCATGCTCGCGGTTTAGAGCTTCTTTCCATTGTCCTTGGTACACGAGGTCATTCCATTCAGGGATTAGATGATAAACGGGGCAACCGGTTGTAACGCCATTTATTTCTGTTCCTGATTGGCAAGTCGGCACGCCGCAATCCATGCAGCGCGCGCCTTGTTCTTTAACTTCCTCTTCCGACATCGGTACCGTATATTCGTTCCAATCATTAGTTCGTTCCATTGGATCACGTTCACGTTGAGACTGTCGTGCATACTCCATAAAACCAGTCGGCTTTCCCATCAAATCCCTCCTTTTTCCTTCATTATTTAGCTGAAACTAATTGTTTTTTACTTTCTTCAAATGCCGTCATTTCGGCATCAAATTTCGTGAATCCATCCTCTTGAAGCCCTTGAATGCGATCATTTATTTTTAAGTAGGACTTTGGAATGACGCGCACAAATTGTTTTGCATACGTTTCCCAGTAAGCTAAGATTCGTTTTCCATGCCCACTATTTGTGTACTCCACATGTTTTTGAATCATGTTGTAGACTTCTTTTTGTTCTTTTTCATCTTCTAAAGGGTAAATATGAACAAGCTCAGGATTACATTTTGAGTGGAACGTTTGATTTTGGTCTAATACATAAGCAACGCCACCTGACATCCCTGCCGCAAAGTTACGCCCCGTCGAACCGAGAACGACCACTTTACCGCCTGTCATATATTCACATCCATGGTCTCCAACGCCCTCAACGACTACATTTGCTCCACTATTTCTGACACAGAAACGCTCTCCGGCAATTCCTTGGATATACGCTTCTCCAGCGGATGCACCATAGAAAGAAACATTTCCGATAATTGTATTTTTCTCCGGTGGGAATGTCACATCTGCATGTGGGTGAACAATGATTTTCCCGCCAGACAGCCCTTTGCCAACAAAGTCATTTGAATCGCCAACGAGTCTAAGCGTCATTCCCCGGGGAATAAAAGCACCGAAACTTTGTCCGGCAGATCCTTTTAGGGTTAAACGAATAGTATCTTCCGGCAACCCTTTTTCACCGTATCGTCGCGTGATTTCACTCCCAAGCATCGTTCCTGTAACACGGTTAATGTTGCGAATCGCCGTTGTAAATTCAACAGGCTCTTGATTTTCTATCGCCTTTTTACAGTTAGGGATTAGCTCTTGGAAGTCGAGTGTTTTCTCTAATTCATGATCTTGATCCATCGTGTGATAGCGTCCTACTTTTGCAGGCAAATTTGGTGAATACAAAATGGCTGAAAGATCAATGTCTTTTGCTTTCCAATGATCAATTGCTTCGTTGACTTCAAGTGCATCTGTACGCCCTATCATTTCATTGATGGTTCTAAAGCCGAGTTCA
>JBFGKX010000344.1:0-1357 GCA_041576455.1 Paenisporosarcina sp.
AAATAAGTGAACACTTCGATGTTTCAAGATATGCCATTATGAAGCATTTAAACATTTTAGAAGAAGTCCAATTAATCGTTGCTCGGAAACATGGCAGAAGACGCTTAAACTTTTTAAATAGAATCCCTCTACAAGAAGTGTATAACCGGTGGGGCAGTAAATATGAATCAAATCTATCAAAATCATTTACAAATTTAAAATTCTCTTTAGAAAATGGAGGAACAAACTTCATGAAAATTGACTCATTTCAAATAGAACAAGAAATCGAAATACATGCACCAGTAGAACGTGTTTTCAACGCTCTCGTTAACGACATCAATGATTGGTGGGAATTCCGATTAGAGGCGGACAACTCTCACTTGACTTTCGATTCAAAAGTTGGCGGATTTTTCATGGAAAATTGGGGAAATGAGCAAGGTGCCATTTGGGGTACAGTCTTATATTTCAAGGAGAACGAAGAAATTCGTCTACAAGGCTTGCTCGGAATGACAGGTGCAGTAAATAGTCATTATGGATATAAATTAGAAGGTAACGGCTCTTCGACATCCGTAAAACTTTCACATAGTGCGGTTGGCTTATTAGACCCAGAATGGGAAGAAGCACACTCAAATGGATGGGCACTGCTTTTAAATAAATTGAAAATGCATGTGGAAAAATAATGAGTAGCTATGTAAAGCACTTAGAATTGCACGCATCTGTCGAAACTGTATATAAAGCGATCATCACTGAAGAAGGTCTTAAAAGTTGGTGGACAGTCGATTGTGATGTCAGCACTGAAGTCGGAGGGATACATTCATTTCGCTTTGAAAGACTGCTATTTAATTCCATGCAAATTATGGAGCTCGTCCCAAATGAAAAAGTCCATTGGAGATGTGTTGAAGGTTGGAATGAATGGATCGGAACTGATGTCTTATTCATACTACGGCCTCTGGAAAATGGGAAAACAAGCGTTGAATTTCAACATATAGGTTTAACTCCAACATTGTCTTGTTACAAAATGTGCACGAAAGGTTGGGAAGATACACTTCTTCATCTCAAACAATATGTCGAAGATGGGGAAAAAAACGCCCACGTCCCAAAGTCTGGGGTGAAAGGCATTTTATCTCGAACTGCATTCAAATTATTTTCTAGAAAATATACAAAATAACAGATTCTCATTTGAATACGAGGTTAGGGTCTAGAAGAATACATGAAAGTTTTCAAAGTCTCTTCATTAATAAAACTCTTGGATGGTAAACCTCCAAGAGTTTTCCTTGTATACTATTCGTATTTTCCAATAATGCTTTCTGCTTTTTCTGTGATGGCTGTGTAAATCGCATCGTCAAAATCAAACTTGCCACGTATGGCTCCATTTTCT
>JBFGKX010000345.1:0-1319 GCA_041576455.1 Paenisporosarcina sp.
AATCGTTCTTGTAAACCGTTTTCTTCTATATGAAGCTGTTTGTTTTGAATCATAGCAATTGCTTTTTCGTTCACGTCTACACCATGGACTTGATGACCGTGGTTTGCAAACATGACTGCAGTAGGTAGACCAATATAACCTAGACCAACTACACAAATGGATTTTTTCATTTGAATTCTCCTTCAGAAGTTACTATATATAGTAGGGACTTTATTTACGTTCTTTTAAAACTTTCACTAAAAAGACAGGTAAATTCATTTGTCTCTTTAATCGCGTTGGATCACTAGCGAGGCGATATAACCATTCTACCCCAAACTTACGAAAAAGTGCGGGCGCTCTTTTCACTAGACCAGAAAATACATCAAAACTACCACCCACTCCTTGGAAAACAAAAACGTTTGGTAAGTTCGACAGGTTTCTTTTTATCCATAATTCTTGTTTAGGACTTCCAAGGGCAACAAATAATATTTTAGCTCCGCTTTTGTGGATACATTTAATAAGAGCGTCTTCGTGTTTATCATAACCATTGGTATAACCAGCTACGATAATGTTTGGTCGTTCTTTTGTAATTTCTGAAATCGCTTTCGTTACGACCTCTTCTTTTGCTCCAAAGAAATAAACTGGATGTCCTTCTAATGCTGCGAAATCAAGAAGTTTCCCCATCATGTCTACCCCGGTTACACGAGATGTAATCTTTCCACCTTTTACTTTTGATGCAAGTAATACTCCGACACCATCAGCAATTTGAAAAGTAGAGTTATTGATTAGATCTTTCACTTCTGGATTCTTCTGAGCAGAGATGATTTTCTCGGGGTTCACTGCAATAATAGTAGACTGTTCATTTTTAGACATTCTAGTCTTTATTTCAGAAATGATTCCTTCGTAAGATAAGGGCGATACATTCACGCCTAAGTATGTTTCTTTCATATTTACTAACCTCAATTCGTTCACTTTCAGTTGCTATAGTATAGCAGATTTCATGTTTAGTTGCATAGGCTCCTCTACAAGTGATAAAATTTGGAGATAGTGTTGCTTTCACCACCTGTGTGAAAGCTTTCTTTATGAGGATGTTTACAAAGTCCGCTAAAAAATAACCTTCGTATCTCTTCGTTGGCTTGCTTTTCCGCTCCTCACGTATTACTGTATACGCTCTGGTGCTCAAAGATTGCGCTGCCTTAGGCATTTAAGCTGAGTTCGAATAAGTTCTTTTTATGCTCCTTTTTAAACTCTTATCTTTGAGGAGGATTTATGTTGAAAATTGTACTTTCTGGCTTTTATGGTCTTGGTAATACGGGCGATGAAGCTATTTTAAAAGCGAT
>JBFGKX010000346.1:0-1307 GCA_041576455.1 Paenisporosarcina sp.
AAAAGGTTGGCCGATGTTGGCTAACCTTTTGTGATTTCTTAAAAGAATTAGCATACATTTAGAGAATACTGCTGGATAGAGGAGAAATAAAATGGGAACATTAGATCAATTTAATTTTACACGTGTTTATACTTTAGGCCGTTTAAAATCGGTGTCAGATGACAAATGGGATATCCAACCAAATGGTGTCAATAATACGATTAGATGGAACGTAGGTCATATTTATACGACGTTGGAGAGTTTAATTCATCGTGGAGTGCCAACTTATGAAGTTCAACATCCAGAATGGAAAGCATTTTTTGCTGGAGGTACCAAGCCGGCTGATTGGACTGAAGAAGCGCCGTCAAAAGAGGAATTGCTATCTGCTTTACATGAACAATCATCTCGCGTTCATGAATTTTTAACGGATAAACTAAGTGAACAGATGTCTGAAGGTATGACAATCGGGAAGTTCCACGAAATTGTTACTGTCGAAGACGTTATCTTATTTGCTATATGGCACGAAGCTGTTCATGCAGGAATTATTTTCAGTCTTAATAAAATGACAGCAATACAAGAATAACTATATGCATAAATGAGAGATGACCTTCCAGGGGCATCTCTTTTTTTGAATTGTAATATCCTATTACATAGGTGAACAACAATATGTATTAGTAAGCTTTCAATTTTTTGATACATATTTTAGCAGAAAAATGTAGAAAAATTACTATAATTTCGATAAACTGATAGTGAGTGAATATTCATTCAATTCCGATAAAAGGGGTGTAACGATGAAAGAAGTCGTGATTATAGAAGGTATACGTACTGCGGTAGGGCGAAGAAAAGGGAAGTTTGCACATATGCGACCGGATGAATTAGCAGCTACAGTTCTAGAAAATTTAATCGATCGCGTTGGAATTGATAAAGGCGATGTAGAAGATGTCATTTTAGGATGTGTTTCTCAAGCAGGTGAACAAGGGGGCAATATTGCAAGAACTGCTGCGCTCATTGCAGGATTCCCAACTAAAGTGCCAGGTACTACGATTGATCGTCAATGTGGGTCAAGTCAGCAAGCTGTGCATTTTGCTGCACAAGCCATCGCATCTGGAGACATGGATATCGTAATCGCTGGTGGTGTGGAAAGCATGACACGCGTGCCGATGTTTTCGAACATGGGAGACGCTAAGCCAAGTAAAAAATTAACCGATAACTATGAAATCATCAATCAAGGGTTGTCTGCAGAAAGAATTGCGGAGAAGTGGGAATTATCTCGTGAAGAATTAGATGCATATTCTGTTCAAAGCCATGACCGTGCATTCCAAGCAATT
>JBFGKX010000347.1:0-1050 GCA_041576455.1 Paenisporosarcina sp.
AATAGACAATATGAAAATTGCAACATGTCAAACACGGAAGGTTACCAAGTGAATTTGCATGGTAGCTCTTTTAGCAATAGCAATTTAATGAGTAGTCAAGTGAGTAACTGTAATCTAAGCCAATCAACGTTCCAAAATATTAACTTTAGGAATGCACTTTTTGCCGACCTTAATCTTTCCAAAAGTGAATTTATCCATGTCACATTAGGTGGCGTGCGTTTCTCTGATACCAATCTTGGAGACATAACAGATCCGATTTCATTCGAAAGGTGCAATCTTGAAGGTGGAAAACTGACTAATTGTAATCTCAAAGATGTTGAAATAACGGATAGTGAAATGAAGGGCATGAAAATAAATAATATTCCAATTGAAGAGCTTGTTGAAGCTTATAATCAATTGAAAATGAAACAATCCTTACAAAGTCCCGTCTAATTTATGGAAGTGAAAAGAGGATGTTCCAATTACAATTAACTTTATGATTAGGGTTTTCATACAGGAAACAGAAGATTTACAGCGTTTAATAATGGGGGCATTGAAATGAATACAACAACATTAAAGACGAACAAGAAAAGCTGGGATGATGTAGCAGAACGATTTTTCGGGAGAAATCCTTTGCCTGAATATGGTCCCATGGCACCGAGCGAAAATGATTTGAATTTATTAGGTGAAGTGACAAATCTTAAAGTTTTAGATATTGGATGTGGAAGTGGCCATTCATTGCAATACATGAACCAAAGAAATGCTTCTGAATTATGGGGAATAGACCTTTCTGAAAAACAAATTGATACTGCTAAAATTGTATTAGAAAATTCTACTGTACCCTTGCATTTATTTGAATCACCAATGGAGGAGAACCCAGGAATACCAGAAGACTATTTTGATATCGTATATTCCATTTACGCGTTAGGTTGGACGACTGATTTGAATAAAACCATATCGAATGTCAGTAAATATTTGAAAAAAGGAGGAGTCTTTGTTTTTAGTTGGGAACACCCACTATATAGCCGCATAAGTAATATAGATGGAACGCTAGTTGTGAATAAATCGTAT